>CAZMYK010000933.1:0-1861 GCA_964570435.1 uncultured Saprospiraceae bacterium
TAGTCAATTCATATCTTCCTTACTGCTTATTTCTCCGAGTCTCCCGGATGGCCTTGAGATTGAGCTGATCGGGGACTTGGTATCAAGACCTTATCTTGAAATGACGCTGAAGATGATGGAATATTTTGGAGTCAAACATGAGTGGGTAGGCCAGACCATCATTGTCAGGCCACAAAAATACCAAGCGAAGGACATTGTGATTGAAGCGGATTGGTCTGCTGCTTCCTACTTCTACATCATGGCAGCTTTTTCGGAAAAGACAGATCTGAGATTGGAAGGGCTTTGGGATGACAGTCTACAAGGCGATAGATCCATTGCGGATATCATGACGGCCTTTGGTATTACTTCGGAGTTCTCCGAAGGTGTTGTTCATTTGCGGAACGATGGTCCGTCTAAGCAGTTGCTTGACTACGACTTCATCAATGATCCGGACATTGCACAGAGTGTTGCAGTTGCTTGCGCGGGAACAGGCAAGCCCGGTGTGTTTACTGGTCTGAAAACTTTGAAAATCAAGGAGACGGACCGGATTGCTGCCTTGCAAAAAGAACTTGCAAAGGTGCAAGTCTTTTTTTCTCTCCTTCCCAAGAAGTTTTCTAAGAAGTCTGAGAGTGAGCACTATATGATAGAAGGACGGGCGACAGTTCTAGCAGATTCTCCTGACTTTGATACCTATAAGGATCATCGAATGGCCATGGCGTTTGCTCCACTAGGTATGCTCTTTCCGATCCTTGTAAATGAACCTGATGTAGTTAGTAAAAGCTATCCTGCCTACTGGGAGGATCTACAGAAACTTGGCTTTGTTGTGACTGAAAGTTAGCTTTGAATTAGACTAGTTAACGTTCAGGATGGTGATTTCAACTCTTTGATTCCTCTTTCTTCCTTCCTTTGTTTTGTTGGATGCTATCGGTTTACGTTTACCATAACCTCTGTACTCCAGACGGCTTGCCTTTATACCTTTTCGAATCATATAGGTTGCTACCTCTTTTGCACGATTACTGGAAAGTCTATCGCAATAGTCATGCTGTGGAATACCATTCGTGTGACCACCTACCTCGATTCTAATTGTCGGGTTTTCAGTCAGAAAGTCATACAATTCATTCAATGCCGCAAAGGATTCTCTGTTGATACTTGTGGTGTCTGCTTCGAAGTAGAGCTTATTGATCTGAATTTTTTGCCCAGCAGCTACCTCATTGTTTAGTTCTTGTGTGATGAGTTTTTCCTTCTTAGGTCTGGTATAGACTGGCTCTGGTTCGCTTGCTGCTACTACTTCCTTTGTGGCTTCAACTACCTCCTTTTTGGGAGGAGTAGGTGTAGCGGCAGGCTCTGGTGTGGTCGGTGTCTCAGCTGCTATAAACGGTTCTTCACCAGGACAATTGGTCTGCTTGATGGGTGATATATTGTCGATTAGTAGGTTCCCATTATAGGGCACCAATACTGGAGTCTTGTAGAAGGCTTCAAAGGTGAGGTAGTAAATATTTGCCTTGACCTTGAATTCAAGTTCATAGTTCCTCCAATCAGTGTGTGAGATCAAAGAGGTTTCTGCAAGTAGCTGCTTTTTCTCACAAGGTCTAAGTCCACCATAGACTCTTAGTACGAGGGCCTCACTTTGACTCTTTACATCGCTGCTTTCTTCTTTATTCTTTACATCTCTGTTGACGTAGTTGTCAGACCTGGACAGGAACAAATTCATTGAATAGCAATTTCCCTCCTTAAGCGGCTCATTGAGGAGCTGACTGACGGATTCCCAAGAATCATTTTCTCTTGCTACAAGACCAACGTAGGTCTTTCCATCTTGAGGTGCCTTCTTAACTCGGAAGAAATTTCCAGGATGTATGTCAGGAGGCGTTTCACCAGGAAACTT
>CAZMYK010000934.1:0-1857 GCA_964570435.1 uncultured Saprospiraceae bacterium
AAGCCTAGATCCTTCTTCGGCTAGTTCCCCTCCTTTTAATCTAATGATCCCTTGGCCATCTGACAGCTGCAGCCCTATGCTATCTATCCCATCCTCGTCGAAACCAAATAAATTATCAGATTCAAAGTCAGCGTCAAGGCGAATTTTCGCAATATCAAGGTAGGTAAAATCAAGTTCAAGGTCTAGCACTTCATCCTTTTGAAGACTTGGATTAATTTCTATATTATTGACAAAGGGGTAGGCTCTCGGCATAGAATTGATACCATTTTCTCTAATTCCTGCCTGCATTAATCCATTGACTGCTGTTTCTATTTGCACAGGTATCTTGCGAGGCATTTCATAAACACCTTGAACCGCACCATCTCGAAAGAACCACACATCTGTAAATCCAGAAAATCCACCGTTGAGTTTGGCGTCTTCTACATTTAAAAATGCAAAGTCGGCAGTATCGGCAGAGGGAACCTCACAAGATAGTGACAGCAAACAGACTAGGAAAATTAAACTGTGTTTCACCATGCTCTTACTATCTATAACGCATCAGTACAAGTCCGAACAGTGATATAAGGACAAAAAGGGCCATTCCTATTCTGAAAGACACTTTTAGGTGGTGCACAAAGGTGCGAATATCCTTACTGGAACTAGGATACTTTGGAATAACCTCAGCCTCCATCTTTTCCTTATTCAAGATGTGTGATAGGTCAAATTCCACATTGGCTTGTACCAGTCCTTTGTAATGCTTCAGAACTTTTGCCCTAAAATACACATTCACCACAAGCAGTGCTAGCACAAGGCTTATGATTAGGACCACGAGAGTTATATACATTCCAGATTAATTAGTCTGCAAAAGTACGTAAACATTTCTATTTTGAGGAAAAATAACAAAATGAAAGGCAGTATTTCTATCCTCCTAGCAGTCTTATTTTCAACCTGCCTTGTCAGCCAAAAAATAGACTTAGCATATTATCTTCCTGATATCAGCTATGACCAATCAATTCCCACTCCGAAAGACTTTCTGGGCTACCAAGTGGGTGAGTGGCATGTCAGCCATGACCAACTTTCTGCCTACATGAACAAGGTAGCAAGTCTAACAGATCGGATTCAAATAGAAACCTACGCAAGGTCTCACGAACACCGACCGCTTCAGTTGCTCACAATTACCTCCCCAGCTAGGCATTCCAATATCGAGGCGATCCGAAAAAAACATCTCACCCTTTCAGACCCAGAGTCTCCAATAGAAAGTCTCAAAGGAATGCCAGCTGTTATTTATCAAGGTTTTAGCATTCATGGTAATGAAGCTAGTGGATCTAATGCAGCCCTTATGGTGGTCTACTATCTTGCTGCAGGTCAAGGGCCTGAAATAGAAGAACTGCTAGACAATGTTGTCATACTATTAGATCCCTGCTATAATCCTGATGGTCTGAATCGTTTCGCATCATGGGTAAATACTCATAAATCAAAGAACCTAAGCTCAGACCCAATGGATCGAGAATACACTGAAGCTTGGCCCAGGGGAAGAACAAATCACTATTGGTTCGATCTGAATAGGGATTGGCTCTTGCTTACTCATCCTGAGAGCCAAGGTAGAATTAAGAATTTCCATAAGTGGAAGCCAAATATTTTAACTGACCATCATGAGATGGGGACGAACTCGACCTTCTTCTTCCAACCCGGTATACCTACCAGAGTAAATCCGAATACACCGTGGAAGAATCAAGAACTTACTGAATCCATCGCCAAGTTTCATGCTGAAGCCCTGGATCAAATTGGTTCCTTGTACTATTCGCGGGAGTCTTTTGATGACTTCTACTATGGAAAAGGCTCTACCTATCCTGACGCGAATGGGGGAATTGGAATCCT
>CAZMYK010000935.1:0-1854 GCA_964570435.1 uncultured Saprospiraceae bacterium
CGACCAATAAGTACGCTCTAGATGGAATAGAAATCAGAGTCACACCCTACTCTAGTGAAGAAAGAATCCTGATCAATAAGTCTTACTTGTATAGTAGCATTCTTCGAATCGCTAAGGAACTGATTTTGTATTTTCCAATGGACGTCGTATCCTTTGATGTAAATTGCAAGGATTTAATGATGATCAAGGAACACTTCGATGTCTCCAACGAGCAGGTGCAGCACTTCTTGGCTGCGAGCTATGATCAAGACTTCAATGAGCAATTCGAAGCTAGGGTTCTGAATTCGTAATACAGGCTCCTAGTCATTAAAGATAAAGAAACCCAATCCACCAGGATCACGGATGATAATGTTGTCCACAATTCCAACCTTGTTGAAGACAGTAATTTCTTCAGTAATTTCTATTCGTGCCTTTCTAACCTTACCGATCACCTTCATATTATCTGCGCCGTTGAAGTAGCTTAGTGAGGGATTGTAGAACATATGTGGACAGGATCCAAGCGACATGAGACTAACTGCAAAGTTACCCTCGTCAACTGCGGTCATCCATCCTCCATTGATGTCTCCCATCGTCTTTTTAAAGCCCAGAATCTCCCAGATTTGGTACATATGAGAAATCGATATGCCCTCTAAACTTAGACCTGCAGACTTACCTAGGAATGATCGATGGTCTAGCTTGCTACTGAAGTCAATGGCAAGGTCTTCCTTCACAAGTTCTATTCTTACTCCACAGAAGTCATTAAAGACATAAGTCGAGCCGTTCTCAACAACGTTGGTAATTTTCTTAAGCTCTTCTACTTCTAGGTCCCAACTTTTTTGATATAATCTCAAACCACTTCTCACCATTTTGTCTTCAGATACTTCAAGTACCACTCCACCATCTAGGAAGAAATGTCTGCCATCCTTTTGTAGATGATAGAAATCTAATGTCTTGTAGAAAGCAAGTGAGGCCTGGAGGTCAGGTGAGGCAACAAGGACGGTAGTTCTGATCATAGCACGACAATTTAGAATAATCCATAATTAATATGAATAAATTCCTCTAAATTTAAGATAATGAAAAGGATAATTGCAACCATAGCAGGTTTTTTACCTGTATTAGCATTCGGCCAATTAAATGTCTTGACAGACAATGAATCACTTGTCACTGGAACCTGGCAAGAGTCTGGAATTTTCGAGACAGTTACGACGGATGCCCCATTTGAAGGAAGTAGTCACTACAAGTTCACTTACAATTTTACGGAATTCTGGTCAGGTTTTGGCTTAAATATGGACGATTGGGATAACAGCCCGAATAGGGACTTCCAAGGATACACCCACCTAAGGATTGCATACCGAGGACTAAGTCCTGAAGTAAATCTTTCCTTAAACATCAAGACAGACCTTATTGAAAGTAACACCATTGCGATCGGTGGATTAAGTGCCTCATATCAGGTGGTAGATATTCCGCTACAAGCACTAATTGCAGGTACTCAGGTTGACCTAGCATCCATTTCAGAAATCGTTATTTCAGCTAGCGGTCCAAATGCGGCTGGAAGTGGGATTGTATACGTGGACGAACTTAAGCTTGTGAACCTAGTTGTAGAGTCGGGAACAAGTCAGAAGACCTGGTCGCGTTTCCAAAAACTCAAGAAAGGTTTCAACTTTGCCAATTGGTTGGAGGCGTATTGGTTGATGCCATTCAATGACTTTCCAAGAGATACAAGATTCACAAGAACGATAGTGCAAGAAATGCACGACTTAGGGTTCAATTCATTACGACTGCCTGTCACCTTTGAACGGATTGCTGGAAACACTCCTCCCTTTGACTTGGATATGTCTGCCAGAGTTTTTGACCTCATCGATAGTGCCATCATCT
>CAZMYK010000936.1:0-1852 GCA_964570435.1 uncultured Saprospiraceae bacterium
TATCATCTGGTAAGTTGATCAAACTATAAACATGCGGCACTATGAGGTTAGTAATCATATTTTGCTTATTCCTAGTAACACTAGGTAGGGGAGGAGCTCAGCATATTGAAGAATTACAAGTCACCTACGGTGATGGATCGATGGATACCTTCGCCTTCGTCACCGGAAATAGAGGAAATGTCCCGTCTTTTAATCTTCAAGGGGTGCAGATCGATTTAGTCCAAGACATCAATGGATTGCCCACTGCCTGTGATTCCATCCCTAATGACCTATCCGGAAAAATCGGTCTTGTAGACAGGGGTGTCTGCGGACTTGATGACAAGTACTTCCATGTTGCCGAAAAAGGAGCAATAGGATTTATTGTTTGTAATACAGTCACAGCTAGTGTACCGCAGCTCGGCAACTTTAGTGGTCCTGCGTTGCCGACAGGAGCAATGAGTTCAAGCGAATGCAACCTCCTAAAGTTTAAGCTAAATGCTGGACATTCGGTCAACTGGATTTCTGAGTTTAACCGTGATTGTTCTGACCCTGCGGAAACAATTGCCAGCACTTGCGCAGCGGCCGATGACCTTGGTGTTATTCTCGAATGCCCCTCTTTTGCAAACAACTCAAGCGACTTCGAAACCTACTCTTACTGCCCTGACTTGCTACCTTCTTCGACATGTCATGGAGTGGAATATGGATCTCGATGGATAAAGTTTACCACTGGTCCAAGCATAACTGCGGTGAACATTTTTTTGATCTCGAATTCAAGTGCCGATGTATTTCTTGAAATCTATGACACGGAAGTATGTACGACAGATCCAGCACAAATTGCCTGCCTCCAAGGTGATTCTACCCACCTCGTAAGTGGCTTAAGAACGAATACAAGTTACCATGCTTTGATAGGAGAGCAGGTCAAAGCTGAAAGTAGCGGCGTTTTCATACAAATATCCAATGCGGATTGCACCTACGAAATCTCAGGCCAGGTCTACCATGACATCAACCACAATGGGCTCAAGGACTTCAATGAGCCCTACCTCGGTGACATCAGATTTAATCATAGTAAATCTGACCGCTTCTTCGTGACAGACGAGGAGGGAAATTATCGCACGGTTTTTAGTCCAGAACGAGACACGATTTCTCTTGCAGACATCGAACTTTGCTGGGCCTTTAGAAACAAGGAAGATGCCTTTCTAGTAGCCGCAGATGGAAAGCAGCAGGTCCGAAATATCCCACTTATTTCTACTGGAAATAGTGAGGAAGGGCTTTCTATCACAATTAATGCGTCTAGGCCTAGGTGCAATGAGGAAGCGACAGTCGTCATCACGGTTGAAAATACAGGATGCATAGATACCATGGGAAGTGTAGAGGTGGAGATCGACTCTCTTTTGACTTTCATAGACCCTAGCAGCCTGCTAAATGTGACTGATTCGACCTTCACATTTGACTATGACCTTATTGCATCTGAAGCCACTTCTTTTAGTTTCGAGGTCTTGCTAGCTGATGAAAACTTCGATGGCCAAATGACTACTGTAAGCGCGACTTCCTCAGATCTTATGGAATTTTATACAGACTTTATTACCTGCGCCATTGATCCTAACGACAAGCTGGTCCACCCTTCCCGAGACATCCCAAACAACTACACATTGGATGATGAAGAAATAAGTTATCGAATTAGATTTCAAAATACTGGCTCTGACACAGCCTTCTTGGTGGTGCTTAAGGACACGCTGTCACCATTTCTTGACTGGGAAAGTTTAGCAATTACTAGGAGCAGCCATGAGGGTGTTTTTTCCGTGGATGATGGAGTTCTGACAATGGCCTATGAAGATATAAAGCTTGTAGACAGCATGACCAATGAAGAAAAAAG
>CAZMYK010000937.1:0-1850 GCA_964570435.1 uncultured Saprospiraceae bacterium
CTATAATGTATTGATGTGAGATCTCTTCAGATGATGGAATTACATTGTATATATAATTTGGTGAGACCTCATATAGATACAAGGCCCCGCCAATTATCACTTTAATAATGAGGTATTTCTCTAACATTAGCAATTTGAATTTCGTGGTGAAATATGAACTCCATTATACGGAACTGTGCAAAAAATGCTTTTTTCTGAAATGGTCTAGGAAGCTGCTTTTCATGGTAAATGTGATGTAAAATTTGAATGTACAAAAATATTAGTTCCACAGTCTGCTCGCCATTAACCCATCACGTGCATGTAGATAGAAGAAGTGACGATCGAACTATTTCCAAGGCACTTCAGAACATAAGGTAGAGGAAGATCTTGTATAATTCAAGATACGCATAACTTAACCGATTCGCGAGCATGCTGTCATTCTTGACCAGTCCCATAATTTCATGCTGCTTCCTTTCCTAAGGTTTTTTCCTATATTATCGGGGAATAGCCAATATAGCATGCATACCTACAAGCCAATCCAACCTTCTGTAGCGAAGGAAGTGGATATTTCTTATTCAGAACTTTTCCCTTCAAGTGCTGTAGCGAAATACGTTTATTGTTACTGGCAGCTAAAAACCACAAAGGAATTAGGATCCGACCACAATTATCGTGTGCTAGCAGATGGTTGTATAGATGTTTTTTTTAATACAAATCATCCAGATCACAATTTAGCTATGGGTTTCTATCGAAAGTATACTTCGTTTTCAATTGGTAGGGCGTTTTCTTATTCTGGCATTCGTTTCAATCCCTCCTATTTTACGAAGTTATTTCAACTAGATGCAAGCACCTTAAGCAACAAAGATTTGCCAGCAGCGCAGGTTGTTCCGAACCTTGCTCGATTTATTACCAGTCTCGATTCTGGATTAGACCTGGGGGTGATTCAGGTAGCGATGGATGGATTTCTAGGTCAATATATTACAGATCATGCTCCTCTTAATGATGATAGATTTGACAATGCACTTTTGACCATCTATGAGAAGAAGGGATTATTGGATACTGGCAAAGAATTGAACACCGGGCTTAGTCCAAGGCAACTAAGACGGGTCTTCAACTACTATATCGGTAGTACACCTAAGTCTTTCGCTCAAGTGGTTAGGTTTCAGCATGTTGTAAGAAAGATCACAGAAGCCGAAGGTAAAGTCTCCCCCTCTGTCTATTTGGATGCTGGTTTCTTTGATCAAGCCCACTTCATTAAGGACTTCAAGCGTTTTTACGGGGCAACTCCCAGTGTAGCATTTTTCTGACTATGTCCGTTTTTTACAATCCCAGGCCTCCTGCTTGAAGTAGCTTTACAATAAAAAAGAATGAAAAATATCTTCATCTCATTATTGTTAATCGCCTTTGCAACAACGCTTACGGCTCAAAAAATTAAAACTATGAAACTTAATGCTGGTTACATCACAGAAAAAATCAAAGAATCCAAGAAGTTTTATACCGAAGTATTAGATTTTGGTGTCACCTTTGAAAGTGACTTCTACCTCCTTTTGCATACGCCCAATCATCAGGCAGAAATCAGTTTCTTACAACCCAATCATCCGTCTCAGCACCCTATGTTTCAGAAGGCTTTCGATGCAAAAGGAGCCTTCCTAACTATCGAAGTAGACGACGTGGATGCATTGTATGAAAAGGTCAAAGCTAGGGGAGCAGAAATTGTCTTCGAAATTCGAGATGAAGTTTGGGGAGACAGACACTTTGCAATTAAGGACCCCAACGGTATCGGTATAGACCTAGTTAGGTATACGAAGCCTGAAGAGTAAGCCATTTCACAATTGCGTAGGTGGGATGAAGCGCTGTGACTAGCTTTTCATCCT
>CAZMYK010000938.1:0-1844 GCA_964570435.1 uncultured Saprospiraceae bacterium
GCTGCGTGGTATATTTTGGCAGCATTTTCTATTTCTACTACCCTATCCTGGGGCGAATGAAGAATCAATAGGGCTTTACGAAAATCCTTGATGATTTCTAAAGTGTCTTTGCGGGATAAATCTTCAATAAATTGCTTCCTGATGGTAAATTCGCGCTGATCAACCGTTATAATAGCAGCACCCTTTTCATGAATCTCTTCGATCGAATCTCCGATCAAATGCTTGACATGTTCAGGCTGAAAGGGCGCACCAATCGTTGCTACGGCCTGCACAGAAGGCAGAACACTTCCAGCATACAAGGCCGCTGCCCCACCTAATGAATGCCCAATCACAATACTAGGCGCTTCAAATTCTTCTTCGAGAAAGCTTGCTGCTGCCTTGATATCATCTACATTGGTGGAAAAATTAGACTCGCTAAAGTCCCCCTCACTTTCACCGAGACCCGTAAAGTCAAATCTCAATACGGCAATCCCCTCCAAGTTCAATGCACGACTGATGTGTCTTGCAGCCTTGAGGTTCTTATTACCAGTGAAAACATGGGCGAAAATAGCAACTGGATATGGTTTCTTCTTAAGTGGAAGTTCCAACTTGCCTATGAGCGTATGGCCTTTATGGTTCTTGAAGCTAACTTTTTGCGATGGCATATCAGCGAATATTTACTCGCCAATATACAATTAAAATAAGCCCATGCTCTTAAACAGAGTATGGAAAAACCTTCCTAAAGGTCTACTAGGCTTCCTCCTCCTAATTTTTATTGGAGGTCGCTTGTGTATTGCCGTTATTTTAATCTGCGATCTAGACATTTTCTAATTCTTACATTTCAAACTGTCTATAAGTGGTTTTTCTTATATGACACTGAAATTTTATATAATCCTTAACTATATGACGGAAATGCAAAGCACTTGTCACATTACAATTCATAAATTTCGGCTAATAAACGTATCGCAGCTCTGCCGTTATTGCCTTTCTCAACATTAGTCGAAAAAAATGTCTTGTCGACTCAAAATTCAAATTAATACTGGACTTAGTCATTGAATCCATGTATATTTACCTAGATAAAGGAACACCATTCCTTAAAACCATTGTATGATGAGACCTACTTACGAGCATAGCTATAAATGTTGCGCTGCGATCTGTTTCTTTCTACTGGCCTTCACTTCGTGTCAGGTTCAGCAAGAAAAGGTCTTTGATGACCCCAACATCAGGGTTATTGAATTGGAACGAGAAGTTCCAGAGGTGACCGATCTTGAGCTAAAAGCTAATCGCGAAGAATTAGTAGATTTCGATTGTGATGTAGATTGGATACTTTTCGGATACAACTCCTCCCAACTTACTGAGACTGCCAAATTTGAGCTAAACAAGGTTTCAAAGGTTCTGAATAAAAACAACAAATTCAAAGCTAGAATTAGGGCATATACAGATAGCAAGGGTAGACCAGAATACAATCAGAAACTATCTCGCAGAAGAGCACTTTCAGCGAAAAAGTACTTAATGAGCAAGGGTGTCTATGAAAACAACATTAGCATCGATGCCTACTCAGAAGCAAAGCCTATCGCCAAGAACACCGAAGATGATTCTGGCAGAAAGTTCAATAGAAGAATAGAATTGTTCGTCTTAGACAAATTAAACAATACTGTTTGCCGATCCCACCCTCCTGAGATTCCGGAGACCTTAAAAGTTGAATCTCAATAAGTTACCTATTTGTTAATTAATTATTTAATTGCTGAGATAATATCTTTCAAGTCGAAAAAATGAGTACTTTTGCGGCTTAATTGGATAGGAACATATGAACAACATCAGAAACGTTGCAGTAATTGCACACGTCGATCATGGTAAGACCACAT
>CAZMYK010000939.1:0-1843 GCA_964570435.1 uncultured Saprospiraceae bacterium
AAGTCCAAGCCAAAAACGTGTAGATCAAGAAGAAAATCTCGGTTCGCAAGTTTGGACTTGTGCAATGCATCCCCAGGTAAGAAGATCGGAAGAGGGACGCTGTCCCATCTGTGAAATGGACCTTAGTGTAATGGACCATGATGAGGAGGATGATCCTACCATTTTGAGGATGTCTGCTGAAGCTGTTAAGCTTGCACAGATCGAAACCTACCAGATCGGATCCAGGACTAGTTCAGGCAAGGGTGGTCAGAATGAAATTGTCGTCCAGGTCGATGGTAGGGCCGAACTAGACGAACGCACTGTCAAGTCTCAGACTGCACACCTGGCTGGGAGAATAGAGAGTATGTCGGTCAATTTTGAGGGTCAATCCATTCAGCCAGGCCAACAAATTGCCACCATATATTCGCCACAATTACTAGCTGCCTCACAAGAACTTTTAACTGCGATCGAAGTCGAAGATCAAGTGGATGGAATTCGAGAAGCATCCATACAAAAGCTTAAAGGTTGGAAGGTCTCAGATGCACAGATCGCTGAAATCATAAGAAGTGGCAGACCTATAGAAACACTACCTATTTATGCAGACTTCGGTGGCTATGTGCTAGACAAGAGGCTATCGCAAGGGAACCATGTTTCAGAAGGCCAGACATTGTACACCATTGGATCTACTAGAAAGTTATGGTTGATTTTCAACGTCTTCGAACAAGACCTGCCATTTGTCAAAAAAGGAAATAGGGTAGAATTTTCTACTCCTTCAGTCCCTAATCAGACTTTTTCTACTCAGATTACCTATATCGACCCTCTACTTGATAAGTCGAGCCGAACAGCGGTAGTAAGAGCGGAGATACGAAATAGCAGCAAGCTTTTGAAACCAGGGATTTTGCTCAAGGGGAGGATCTTTGGAAAACCCGTCAACAGAGTAAGTGGGCAGGATCAGCTTGTCCTGGTTCCGCAGTCCGCCATCTTATGGACAGGGGATCGTTCTGTGGCCTATGTGCAATTGGACAGTACCGAAGTTCCAACATTTGAGTTTAGGGAGGTCGAGGTCGGTCACCGGTCTGGAGAAAACATTAGTGTGCTTTCTGGACTACAGGAAGGAGATGTAGTGGTGAAAGAAGGAGCTTTTGCAGTTGATGCAGCAGCCCAACTGAGCAATAAAATGAGCATGATGAATCGCTCTGTTAGAATGAAGACTGAGTCACTGGAAAAAGTAGATTTCTCAAAGGATCTTAGCGACTCCTTCAGTGATGCCTTTAGCAAGGTAATCGGGGACTATCTAGACATGAAAGATGCCTTCGTCCTTTCGGACTCACCGCTGCTTAAAGAGCGGGCACTGGCCTTTTTGGAATCCTTGCAGTTGCTAGATTCCGAAGATCTCTCTGAAGAGGCCTTAGAATTTTTTAGTCGCCAAGAAATTGCCTTGCAAGCCCACGGTAAGAAGATATCTGAAAGTTCGGACCTAGAATATCAAAGAGATCAATTTGACTTCCTTTCACAATCCCTAATTACCCTTGTTCGTAGTTTCGGGATAGGTGACGATGAACCGATATACTTACAACACTGTCCAATGGCTATGGACAATCAAGGAGCAGATTGGCTATCTCGAGAGAAAAGCATCAGGAATCCCTACTTTGGGGATCGAATGCTAAAATGTGGTAGTGTCAAGGCTGAATTTTAGGCACCTTGCAATTAATGCAATCAGTGAGATCGATCTTTAGCAAACTTGTCTACTGCTGAAATTCTAGTTTTGTTTCTACTTTCTTCATCTCAAGAAGATATCGAAGTCCTCCTTTTCGAGCTAGACCTTGCTTACCTTCAAGGTCCAGAATCATGATTGATAATTGTA
>CAZMYK010000940.1:0-1841 GCA_964570435.1 uncultured Saprospiraceae bacterium
CTCGCGACCTCAAGACAAAAAAGCTCTGACTTGCTAATAGTTAGGGCTTTTTTTATTTAATCATTCTTTCTTCATGCTCGCGGATTCGTCCCCTCCCATCCGACAGGTTTAAGATGGCCCAATAGAGAATCACCATGCTCCAACATAAATTCCGCTTTCATCCGTTCTTAGTAAGAAGCATACAATAATGAGGAACATTTTAATTATAATTTCTTTTGTCCTTGCTACTAACTTATCGAACTCGCAAGCCAGTCTCGAACTTGAAACAGGTGGATCAAATTTCCTAGGCTCCACCTTGAATATCGCTTACGAAATTCAACTTCTTGAAAAATACAAACTTTCTCTAAAACCCTACCTTGGAATAGGTTCTATACTCCCTGTTGGTTATGGCCCAGCAAGCATCCTGCATGGGGGTCTAGAATACCGATTTGGAAGGTCAGGAATAGGAATTGAAGCTTCAGCATTTCGTGAAAATCTCTTCTTTCCTGGTGTTGGCCATGATTTTGTAGACGTCCTGCTTTATCCTCACTACAGCTACTATCGAAAGCTAAGAGGAAGAACTTACATCAAGGTTTCGCTAGGTCTCTACTTTGCCTACTTCGAAACTTTGAACCCGCAACCAAATGAACTTCCGTTAGAATGGGAATCGCCAGTAATTCCTGGGATAGGCATTACCTTCGGCTATCATCTGAACAACTTCTTTGGCGTGTCAATGGAGCACTAGTGCTAGTCTGCTAACAATGAAATAGCCTCCTCTACCTCCTCCATCTTAAAGCGTTCTATGTCCGGTGTCTTATGTTCCATTGCGAGTATCTCATAGAATCGCTCCACAAGGTCCGGTCGCTCAGATGCCATGTCCTTACTTTCGATTAGGTCATTGGCAAGGTTATATACTTCAATCTTATTATTGCCCTTTCTAATTTCCTTCCATATCATTTTCCAATCTCCCATTCTCACTGCTATTTGGCCACCATATTCGGAAAATTCCCAATAATGATAATCTCTTATCTTCTGGCCCTTAGTAGCAAGCAATGTGGGTAGAATACTAGTACCATCAGTCGAAGGCGAATTAATGTCAAGGAGGTCGCAAAAAGTAGGCATGATGTCGTAGAAAGTAGAGACCAAATCAGCCGCGCTACCCTGCTCAATCTTACCTGGCCAAGTTGCTATCATCGGCACCCTAATTCCGCCTTCATGCACAAATCCTTTTCCTCTTCCATATTCACTAGAAAAGGGTCCCCCGCTTTTGAACCATTCTGAATCCGTTCCCCCAGTATAGGTCGGACCATTGTCTGAAGAAAACACGATCAAGGTATTATCATAGAGCCCTTGTTTCTTAAGATGCTCTACCAACTTCCCTATATTTTCATCTAAGTAAGAAACCATGGCTGCATAAGTTGCCCGTGGATAGCGAGTGGGAAAATAAGAACCTTTTTTCCCTTCTATAAAGGCATAAGCTTCTTCGTGGCCAAATTTCTCGACATAGTAGTCCACCCAAGTTCTTGGAGCCTGCAGAGGTAGGTGAGGAATCGGTGTAGCCCAGTATAGGAAAAATGGGCCCTCGTTTTGCTTATCCACGAAGTCTATTAACTTCCCGAATGAAACCTCAGGTGCATAATCTTCTTGATAATATTGCTGATAGGATTCTTCAAGCCTAGGATCTGATCCTAAAGGCAGACCTGTGCCAGGTGCAATCGTATCATTTCGTAAATGGTACTTTTTGTCATTCTCCCATAGGTGCGTAGGCGTCAAGGTATGTGCTATCCTTTGACAATTGTAACCAAAAAAGTAGTCGAAACCCTGTGAATTCGGAGTCGATTCGCTTCCGGGAGCACCTAGGC
>CAZMYK010000941.1:0-911 GCA_964570435.1 uncultured Saprospiraceae bacterium
CACGAAAGCCTCCCCAGATTTCAGATTGCTCTTGTCCATCAACTACCACGGTATTGTGAGCTTTTGTGCTTCTTTCTTCTTGTCTCAGTTGGTTTTTCTCATAGGTAGAAATCCCAGTATCTATAAGTAAGGGCTGCTTGTCTAAGTGGGCTACAATATTAAGCGTATCGCTGTGAGCATGTCCTGGGATGTAATGAGGGCCGATGTCCCCAACATCAAATAAGACTTCCATCCTAGAATTTCTAATTATCCGATACCCAGAGGTCCCTAATGGTATAGATTTCTTGACCTCGATGCCTAAAACGGATGCGCTCTGAATAATCACTTTTTCACTTGGTGCAATCCCTCCTACGGAATCATTTACCCTTGCCTGACTTCCATTTTTAAAAGTCATCTGCGATAGCCAGCTAAGCATACTACTTGCAACTCTAGACAGCTTTTCCTCTAGACCAAGGACGCCTTCTATCTGATTAGACTGGACTAGATCGAGGCATTCTAAAACGCGATACAATATAATCTTATGATACATAGGGCTAAGCTCAAAATGGGCACCGTCGGCTAAGATCTGTTCGTCCAATTGTTCAGAAACGATACGAAGTCCACTAGAAAATATCCCTTTATTATTGAGGAAGCTACCTGTAATAAGCAAGGCAAAACCATTTTCCAGCAGGTGGTTACCCAAAAGATGGTATTCAATGTTAGACAACAAGTACTTCCCTTGAGAGAAAATGGAATCTATGATTTTTCGGTCTTCAATCCTATGTTTAGAAACATATCGGATCCAATTGATCAATCTCAAAGAGCTTGGATAGGGATGGGAGGACAGCTATTCGGATGGCGGCTTGTCTCGTTGCTCCTCATCACCCTGGGATCTTGTGCCTTCACCCTTCACCCTTCACCCTTCACCATCG
>CAZMYK010000941.1:921-1840 GCA_964570435.1 uncultured Saprospiraceae bacterium
TCAAAGAGCTTGGATAGGGCTCAATCTGAGGATCCTTGATCCAGGAGTGAATTAAATCCAAACCAAGAGACGGTTCCAAATCTTCTTGATTTAAAAAATCAAAGTAGTTTAAATTGTATTGCCACAGTCTTCCATGACCCAAAAAAGACCAATCTATCTGGTCGCTGAACTTGCAAGTTAAATTCAGGAAGGTGAATTCTCGATCCTTGCTTATGATCTTCCTTCCCTCCTGTGGAATGTTAAAAGCCAAATAAGTAGGACTTTTTTGGAAGGAAAGTTCCTTATATGGTGACTTAAATAATCTCCGAAGTATTTGAAACTTAATCTGAATCCACCTTAGATCTCGAATCGTGTAGTAGTATCTTCTTAGCATATTCATTTATTTCACACTAGGAGATAGGTCGATAAGATCGATCAATTTGTTATTGAATAAGTCCACGCCTGCTTGATTAAGATGGTGGCCATCATAGAAATGTAGACTATCATTCAAGGTCATTAAGTTGTTAAAATTATAGTAAGTACCAAAGCTTGAAATTCGATCATCAAATTCCTTCTTATTTGAAAACGCAGAGTATTCATTGGTGGTAATCGGGGTTTGAACTAGAATGACCTGCGATCCATGGTCCTGGAGCAGGGTAAGATTTTCTTCTAAAGCCTTGTACTGCGACTCTTTAAAGGTCCAGGTATATTCCTCGATTTCTTCAAGCTCTTCGTTCCTATCCTTTCTCATCACATAGCCCCCATTGACATATTGCTCTCCGTCTTTAGAAACCGGCTCACTGACATCACTGTTGAGGCCCAGAAGATCTCGAAAACTTGCATAAATCCAAGTGTTGTAGGTCTTTAAGTTGTTAATTTTAAAGGTCATTGTTAACGAATGTAGGTCATTCCTTTCATTGGCAATGATGTCAAGTGAAGA
>CAZMYK010000942.1:0-1836 GCA_964570435.1 uncultured Saprospiraceae bacterium
AGAGCTTCAGTGTCTTCGATCGATATGGCAATAGGGTGTACAATACTAGAAATCGAGACTTCAAATCTGAAGAATATGGTTGGGACGGATCTGCAAATGGGTCTCCAGCTGAGATGGGAGTTTACAGCTATTTATATGAGTTCATCCTCGTCAATGATGCAGAGCTTGTTGTAAGTGGTGATGTAACATTGATCAGATAAGCCTAGATTTCTGGTTTGCTTTCCTGTAAGGTAGTCAGAAAAGCAATGAGATCTCTGATTTCCAACTTGCTAAGAATCTTATCCATAGCCGGCATACTAGAAGGAAGGAAGTCTTCTGAAACCACCTCACTTTTAGAAACTGTTCTAGATTCTTCCTTTGATATCTTAATTACATAGCTCTGATCTGTTTCTTCCTGCATCACTCCTGCTACACTACTTCCGTCTTTTAATTCAAGAGAAAGTACACCAAATCCAGGAGAAAGTTTTGCACTAGGAAGGATTAGCGACTCCAGAATTTCAGTCTTAGAGAGCCGTATCCCTACATCTGCAAGACCTGGACCCGCATCACCTCCCCATTCATAGATTGAGTGGCAGCGGACGCATTGCGCTGCTGGATTTTGATAGAAAATATTCTGCCCTTTTTTGGAATCCCCTCCTTGAAGGGTCTCCATATAGTTGCTGAGAGGTCCACCTTCTTCCTTGCTTGCATGATATTCTGCAGCCAAGCTGTCACCAGCTGCCTCTAGAAGATCCAGTCTTACTTCAGGCAGTATATCACCGCCAGATAGCAGGTCCATTTTATTTTTAATTAGTTCAAGCGCTGTCTCACCCTTATACTTGCTTAGAACTTGATAGGTGGACTGCTTTTCTACAACGCTCCCATCTTCTAAGATTTGGGTAAATAACTTGACGGCTGCTTCCTCATCTAAGGAAGATCTTGGGATGAGTTGCAAGGCAGCCGCGCGAAGGACATCACTGTCAGATCCAAGGGCATCTTGAAGAAGTTGATCCATGTCCTCATATTGCAATCTAGATAGTGCATCCAAGAGAGCTACCCTTACATCTTGATTTGTGCTTTTCTTGTAAAGCTCTGGTAGGAGGTCAATTTTACTGTGGATTCCAAGCTCTGCCATTGCTTCGATACTTGCGACTTGCACGTCAGTATTTCCATCAACAAGCAGGTCTTCAATGAGGGCTTCCATTTTCTCTACGACATTATCTGCATTCCTTGGTTTCAAACCTCGATTCCTTCCATCAACTCGATCTAAGACAGATGGCTTTTCCCAAGTTGCTAAGCAGGCAATGGCCTCCTTCCTCATATTAGAGGGATTACTTTTGTTGGCCACGTAGGTACTTAGTTCATCAATGCTTTGGGAGTTACCGATTCTGAAATTAGCATTGATGGCTCTTCTCATGAGGGGCTCATTTGCAAACTTACTCTTATTCAATAAGGCAGCTAGGCGTGGTAGGGCTCCTATGATCGAATTATCATCATTGATGGCCCGAGCCGCATCAGTCACGATTAATTCAGACTTGTCTTCTAAGAATATTTTTACATTTTCATCACCCATCCTCCTAAGTGCATTAACTGCACCTATCCTGACGGCGGCAGATGGATCAGAACTTAGACCAGTGAGAAACTTACTATCGGCGATTTCTGCCAGGGCAAACGAAGCCATGTGACGCAGATATACGTCCTTGTCGGCATTGTTTCTTAGTAGTTCTACTAAGGCTTCTTTTGACGCAGAATCCTTCATTCGAGCTAGTGCTTCCGCTGCAAATAATCTGACCCTCAGAGACTCGTCTTTTAGAAGTGGTCTTATCTTATCCGCCGAGGAAACATGTCTTACATCTC
>CAZMYK010000943.1:0-1831 GCA_964570435.1 uncultured Saprospiraceae bacterium
GCGAATGGTGCAATCTCGGAGCAGACACTCAGACATCCAACCTTAAGAATAACTACACTGAGGTTAAAATTTGGGACTATAAGAAAGAGGGTTTTTCGCTATCGGGTCAGCAATTCTGTGGGCTGATAATGGCTGACCATGCAAAGTCGGGCATAAGTGTCATGTTTAACAGCGGAACTATTGTTGGAGTAGCTTCTAATTTATTTGGAACTGGCTACCCTCGTAATTTTATTCCGTCTTTTGCTTGGGGAGGCCAAAAGGGCTACGAAACCTATAGAATCGACAAGGCCTTCGAAACCATGGAGCGAGTGATGTCCAGAAGAAGCAAGACACTAGATGAAAAGGACAGGGCGATCATCTCACATGTTTTCGAGACTTCTGCTAAGTTTAGATCCTGGCAAAAATGAGGCAAGCCTGGTGGAAAAGGGCGCTTTCCCATTTCTCAGATGTTCAGATAGAAAGTGTTGATTCCGAAGTTAATCCTGGACTCTATGTCTGTCTTTCCAAGGGCAGATACCAATTGTGTGTAAATAATGCCATTTACTCCTTCGAGGACAAGTATGATAACTATTGGGATGTCTTTCAGCAAATAGATCTTGGTCGATTAGAAGGGAAAGAAATCCTGATACTGGGATTCGGTATGGGGAGTATTCCTCGGATGTTAGAAAAGATGGGTGTTAGAGCAAGATTTACTGGTGTGGAATATGATGAAGCGGTTGCCTACTTGTACAACAAGTATCTTGGTGATGAGGTAGATTCATACGTAGAAATTATCAATGGAGATGCCGAAATTTTCATGAACCTGAATGAACGGAAATTCGACTTAATTGCTATGGATGTATTTGTAGAGGATGAAATTCCAGACAGATTTAAGACCGACAGCTTCATGACTAAGCTAAAAGAATCGCTACGGCCGGATGGACTTTTGATCTGGAACCACCTCTACCACTATGAAAAAGACCGAGAGCTTGCAGATCAATTTTACAACAAGGAATTTAGGAGAATTTTCGAAAGTGGCTCCTTCATTCGAACCAGTGGGAATAAAATGATGTTAAACAAGAATATTGTATCTTCGCGGGTCAAATAAAAAGTGAACTATGTTAACGATTAATGTTTATCTGAAGATAGCCCTTATCATTGCTTCAATGATCCTTGGTGTGTGGCTAACTGCTGCCTTTGGAGTGTGGTACGGATTATGGTTCATACTAATTTCTCTTGGCCTGCTCGCAAGTTATTTGTTGCTTGGAACAGTTAATTCAGCTGCTAAATTCGTGCAAGTCACGGATTTTGATGGTGCTGAGAAGCGACTAGGTCTAACTTTAACACCTAAGTTATTATACGTTACCAATAGGGCGATCTACTACATTATGCAAGGTAGCATCGCGATGAATAAAAAGGACAATACAACTGCGGAGGACTTATTTCAAAAGGCCTTGGCCTTGAAATTACCGACAGACAATGAAAAGGCCATGGTTTTGTTGCAACTGGCGAACATCAATGCCACGAAGAACAAGTGGAACGCTGCAAAAATTTACTTGAACGATGCAAAGAAACTTAAGGTTTCGGAAGGACAGATTAAGGAGCAAATCCAGCAATTCGATAAGGCCTTCTCTAATCGCGGTCAAGCCAAGGCTGCCGCTTCGATGGGACGTAAGGGCTATCGCCAGATGGGTGGTGGTGGCAAGCGACGGCGACCAAAAATGAGATAGACATTGAAGTCAAAGCGTTTCCTAATCCTAATTTCATTTTTCATTATATACATTGTTTGGGGTAGCACCTACCTTGCTAATATAATTGCAATTGAGTCTATTCCTCCCTTCTACCTTGTGTG
>CAZMYK010000944.1:0-1819 GCA_964570435.1 uncultured Saprospiraceae bacterium
TACTAGTAATTGCTCTTTTTATTTCCAGTTGCGCTACCGATCAAGGAGTAAGAAAGCGCAACAAAAATATCGAAAAGTGGCAAGTGCAAAATAAGATCATAGATACTATGACAGATACCACGACGCTGTATGAGAGCATATTACATGCTGTAAAGTTCTAATTAATTAATTCCCCACCAATCAAATTTTTGACATGAAAAAAACTATAACTATGTTGCTCTTGCTTTTTATGACTTATCCTTTGTACTGTAGCCCAGAAACTATACATCATTGGAATTACGTTGATAGCTTAGTCATCACAGACCTTGATGAACTGCGCCGTTTCGAAAGCAGTGATTGTTTGTATGGAGTCAATGATAAAGAATTTATCAATGACTTTTACAAAGGTCTCAAGAAGGCTAAAGACTTTTATTTACAAACAAATCGTATATCAGGAAGGGCGGCACATGCTGCTATCGCCGACAGACTTGTAGCCAATAGAAATTTGATTCAACAATTACCTTTTTCACCTGATGAGAGAGTTGATTTTAGGCAAGCAAGTGAGGTTCTCAATGAGTTTGCTGGCAATTGGTATGGCTCCTGGGGTGAAATGCAGGTCCATCATTTGTGGCTCCCTGTGGTGAATGTAGAGTCAAAAGTGGATAATCAATTCAAATTGTTAGGATTTCAATCCTGTTTTATTGGTGATGGCTACGGTTGGAATTTCGTTGCGGAGGTAAGTGGAGTAGTTGTTATACTGGGATTTGTTTACCACGTTGATAACGGAGCACAGGTGGTTTCTGAAAACCCTCATCTTGCAGCCGTAGGTAGTAAGGGCCAACTCACGTGGATTTCCGACACAAACATTTACTATGAATTAGTCTGTGAAGCCTCTAGTGGGGAAAAAAGTAGGTCGTATGTAATTACTGGTGCACACTATGAGAAAAAGCGGGGAAGATTAAATCTGACTTCTGGTTTTCAGGCGATCTACTACAGTGATCAAGAACAAGAACCCTTATATAAGGATTTTGATTTTGATCTCCTTTCGAAGACGAAGGATTCGGTGATTAAAGTTATCCTATCAGCTTGGAAAAAGGTTGTGGAATATTTAGTTTTATTGCCTAAGCTGAAGATATACTATGAGTAAAGGACGACGGACCTTGAACAAAAAAAACCTGAGCAACTTTATGTTGCTCAGGTTTTTTTTTACTTTTTATAGGATTCTTACGAATCCTGACGATCAGGTCTTGGCTTCCTTTCCGGCTTCGGCATAAGGGCCTTTCTTGACAACTTGATCTTACCAGACCTTTTATCGATGTCTAGAATTTTCACTTTTACCTTGTCACCTTCTTTGAAGACATCTTCTACTTTCTCTATCCTAGAATGTGAAATTTCTGAGATGTGAAGTAGCCCGCTCTTCCCTGCGAAATCAACAAATACACCATACGGCATCAATGACCTAGCAATTCCTTCATACTCGTTTCCAATTTCAGGAACATGCGAAATCTTTAGGATTGCTTCCTTAGCAGCTTCAAGGGCTTCTTTGTCATTACTTGATATTGCGACATGTCCTTTTCCATCCTTCTCTTCGATCGTGATGGTCGTTCCTGTCTTGGCCTGTAATTCTTGAATTACCTTTCCTCCAGGTCCGATCACAGCACCAATAAAGTCCTTCTCGATGATGATGCTTTCGATTCTTGGAGCGTGAGGCTTGAAGTCCTCATTAGGCGTTGTGATGGCGCTCTTCATCTCATTTAGGATGTGAAGTCTACCTTCCTTAGCCTGATTCAAAGCTTTTTCCAGGGTTTCATATGGCAGACCGTCAATCTTGATGTCCATT
>CAZMYK010000945.1:0-1817 GCA_964570435.1 uncultured Saprospiraceae bacterium
TGTGATGCTAGATGATCGTTTGGGTAGACGATTCAGAGAAAAAGAAATGATCATACTTGGAGGAACAAGCGAGTGGGAAAATAGGGGGAAGGGTCACCATCAAAAATTGACAAAGATTGCAAGGAAGTTGAAAAAGTACTTCACCTAATTGTCGGTATAAAAAAGCCGTAGCATTTCACAAATGCTGAGGGGCGGACACCCTTCCAGTATAAGAAATCTCATATGGGTAGTGGAAATTAGCCGATTAGGAAAGACTGTTAAGCTTGTCTCTATTAGATCGCTTTGATTACAATTCTCCTGCATTCTTGTGTTTTCAAAATATTAAATTTGTAATTTCCTGAGCATAACAATTACGAAAGATTGTCCACGTATTTTTTTGCCAAGCATTCTTTTGAGACGTACCAATTTTAAATAAAAGTTTAACGTATGATTTCGCTTAAAATCAATGGAGAAGACAAGACCTTTGATGTCGATCCTTCCACCCCCTTGCTATGGGTAATTAGGGAGCAAGCCCAGCTCACAGGTTCAAAGTTTGGTTGCGGGATGGGTCTATGCGGCGCATGCACCATGCACTTGGATGGGAAGGCAATTCGCTCTTGTGTGACGCCGCTTGCTAGTGCTGAAAATCGAGAACTGACTACGATTGAGGGTATTGGCGATTCGGAAAATGGCCTCCACCCAATTCAGCAAGCTTGGATCGATGAGCAAGTTCCGCAATGTGGCTATTGCCAGTCAGGTCAGATTATGTCTGCCGTTGCCTTGATTGAAAGTAATCCTTCTCCTAGTGAGGAAGATATTGATCAAGCAATGAATGGTAACATTTGTAGGTGTGGAACATATAATCGTATAAAAAAAGGGATCCTCAGGGCAGCAGCCGCAAGCAATCCCATTGAAAATGTAAAAGTCGAGCAAAATGGGTAAGTGGAAACGACGTGCCTTTATTGGTACAGGAATATTGGCAAGTGGTGTTGTCATTTTTGGTGTTGCAGTTCGGCCCGGAAATAGAGCTGAGAAAGTTCGCAAACTTATTGCAGGTGCGGAGGATGCAGTCTTTAATGTTTGGGTGAAAATTGCTCCTGACAATACAATTACTGCAATTATCCCTCATGCGGAGATGGGACAAGGAGTACACACCTCGTTAGCAATGATGCTGGCAGAAGAACTCGATGCTGATTGGTCGCAATTGAAAATCGAAGAAGCACCTGCAGACAAAGAATATGCAAATTACGCCCTCATTAAGGGCTTCCTAGCCGGTGATAAGAACATTCCCGCATGGCTGATGGGTACCTTGGATGGTACAGCTTTGACTCTAGGAAAGCAGATGGACCTTCAGATAACGGGAGGAAGCACGTCTGTAAGATTTACAGGAAGGCAGGGTATGGCAGTTGCTGGAGCAGCGACGAGAGAAATGCTTGTTGAAGCTGCGGCGGATGAATGGAGTGTGCCAGCTAGTGAAATTGTGACGGAGAAGAGCACGCTTTCGCACAAGAGCGGGAAGAAGGCGCTCTATTCGGAATTAGCCCCTGCTGCAGCCCTACTTTCGATGCCATCAAAGCCAAGTCTGAAGAAGGCCAAGGACTATAAGATTTTAGGTACCTCTCCTCAGCGCTCAGATATTCCTGCAAAGGTAGATGGTTCGAGCTTATTTGGTATCGACGTGCAACTACCAGGGATGAAGTATGCCGCAGTGAAATCAGCACCAGTCTTTGGATCTAAGGTCTTGAATATAGATGATTCCCAACTTTCTGAGGTGAATGGTGTACAGAAGGTGGTGAAGCTGGAAAGTGCGGTGGCTGTTATCGCTGATGGTTATTGGC
>CAZMYK010000946.1:0-1815 GCA_964570435.1 uncultured Saprospiraceae bacterium
GTGCAAGACTTAATGAAATAGTGGAGAGAACCAAGAAGGGTGGAGGAGAACTAGTAAAGTTGATGGGAACTTCAGCTTGGTACGCACCAGGTGCAGCTGCTGCTCAGATGGTTGCCGCAATAGTACGTGATGAAGATAGGATATTTCCATGTTGCGCTAAGTTGTCAGGAGAATATGGACTTAGTGATATTTTCCTTGGTGTTCCTGTAAAATTGGGCAAAGGAGGGATCAAGCAGGTCTTAGAATTGAAATTGACCGAAGACGAAATGGCGCTTATGAATCAGTCTGCTGAGCATGTGCGCGCCGTGATAGACGTCTACAAGAATATGTAAAGGAGCTGTAAATTTGAGTATGAATAAAGCAACCTTAGAAAAAATGAGGGTCCATACAGGGGATTCTGTATTGGACTTGTCCACCAAGAAGCCGTTATTGTTGGTTTTTCTGCGGCACTTTGGTTGCATTTTTTGCAGGGAGGCTTTGCAGGACCTATCCAAGCTGAAAAACGAGATCGTTGAGAAGGGTGGAGACTTGGTTTTTGTCCATATGGCCGACCGGGAAACAGCTGAGAAGTACTTCCAAAAGTACAATTTAGATGATCCTAAGTGGGTGCAAGACGCTACCTGTGAGTTCTACCAGGAATTTGGTCTGCTCAAGGGTAAGTTTAATCAGCTTTTCGGATTTAAGACATGGGTTAGGGGATTTGACGCCGCTATAATCAAGGGCAATGGTGTTAGTTGGAAGCAGCTGGGCGATGGATTCCAAATGCCTGGTGTTTTCCTAATTGAAGACGGTGAGATTAAGTATAGCTTTATTCACAATTCCGCAGCAGACCGACCTGACTATTTACACATCTTATCCAAGGTAGAGAACTTTAGCATGTAGGATTGATACTTATATGAATTTTTTCGGCGTTAATCTTGTAGTATAAGTTGCAATTAATTATGTCTATGAGATTTGGTGTCTTCTTTGTTTTTTTATTTTCAGTTTTAAATTTGAGTTCCCAAAAGGATATTGATATTTCATTTTGGAGTGATGTGATGACGAATGCTAACAATCCGGATCACAGAATTTATGCGCTTGAAAAGTTCCAATCCTTATTTGAAGAAGTTGCTGAGAATGGCGAGGCATTTACCTTTGACTTTTCTAGGATTCCTGAAATTTCGATGCTTTCAGATAGTTTGGAGACCTTTAAGTTGATGACTTGGCAAGTTCCAGGCAAGGATAATACCTACGACTACTATGGCTACCTTATTAAAAAAGATGGTGCCTACTTTAAGTTAAACGATGCTTTTGCAGAACTAGAAGATCTAGAGTACATGGAATTGGGTAGTAATGACTGGCTAGGTGGTATCTACTATAATATGATAGAACAAGCAGGTAAGTATTTTCTTTTCTCATATCGGCAAATCGATCAGTTTACCAAGTTCAAGAGCTTCGATTGTCTTACCTTTCAGCAAGATGGTAGCCCAATTATTGGTTCTGAAGTCTTTGTAAAGCCAATGAATGAGTCTCGTGACATTGTTAAGAATCGGATAATTTTCACCTATTCAGCGGATGCAATCTTGTCTTTGAATTACAATCAAGATATGAAGATGGTCGTCCATGACCATTTGATGGAGGTTATTGGCCAAAGGGAAGGACAGGGTATGACAAAGGTGCCTGATGGTACTTATGAGGGATATATTTTCCAAGAAGGAAAGTGGGTATACGAAGAAAAGTTATTTTCACACACCTACGATGAAGCACCCAGGCCCAATAGAGTCCTAGGCAAGTCCAGCAAGGATATTTTCGGGAAAGACAGAAAGAATTAGATTT
>CAZMYK010000947.1:0-1809 GCA_964570435.1 uncultured Saprospiraceae bacterium
TCTAACAAAGCACCATGTCTTAGAAGCTGCCCATCCCTCTCCTTTAGCAGGGAATGCTTTCAGTGAATGTGCACACTTTTCGAAGACCAATGAGATTCTGCGCATGAAGGGTTTTGCAGAAATCGATTGGCAAGTTTGATTACTTCAAGATCATTCTTTTACTTAGCACTTCATAAATAACCAAGAACATTGACCTATAAAAGCATTATCAGACTGGCCGGTATTTTTGGTGCCATAGCAGTTATTCTAGGAGCTTTTGGAGCGCATAGCTTAGCAGATCTCATCAATGCCAAGCAACTATCTTCTTACAGAACTGGTAGTATGTACCATTTTTATCATTCCTTACTATTGCTTCTTATAGGAATTATATACAAATTACGACCATCTAAGATCTTAAGATGGTCTGCGTGGACCTGCATTCTGGGAATCATATGTTTCTCTGGATCACTTTATATCCTCGCATGCCGGGACCTGATTGGCTTGGAAAATACGTCGATCGTAGGTCCTATCACACCTATCGGAGGGCTATTTTTCCTTGCGGCTTGGATCCTACTGATCTTAGACAGGACAAAAACAGAAAATGAGTAGATACGACGACTTCGTCTCTAAGATGAGAAAGATTGCAGACATTGGACACAGTATTGCCGTGCTAAGTTGGGACAAGGAAGTGAACCTTCCCAAAAATGGTTCTGGGCTAAGAGGTCAACAGATTTCAACCCTTTCAGGTATTTCACATGACTTGTTTACGGAAGCCTCATTTGGCAATCTGCTTGATGAATTGGTGGAAGATGCCACACTAGATTCAAAGCAATTAAAGAATGTCCAGGTTACCCTAAAGGAGTATAAAAAGGCTACAAAATTCGATCAAGATTTTGTCGTTCGGAGATCCATGTTGGTTTCTAAGGCCTACCATGCATGGCTAGGTGCAAAAGATGAGGGTGATTTTTCTATCTACGAAGGGGCCCTAAATGAGCTGGTCGCGATTAAGAGAGAAGAGGTGCAAATCATCGGCTATGCAGACCATCCATATGATGCCTTGCTAGACTTGTACGAGCCTGGATCTACGGTAAAAGAATTAGACCCATTGTTTTCCGATGTAAGAGAGCAGTTGGTCCCTCTGATTAATAAGATTCGTGGTGCTCAACAGGTCGATAGTACTTTTTTGCGACAGCACTATCCTACGGACCAGCAGTGGACCTTTGGGCTAGAACTACTTGAGGCGATGGGTTACGATTTCAACTCAGGTAGACAAGATATATCACCGCACCCATTCACCATCACTTTCTCCCCACAGGATGTTCGAGTGACGACAAGGGTGGACGAAAATGATTTCGCGAACATGTGCTGGTCCTGCATCCATGAAGGAGGGCATGCCTTGTATGAGCAAGGAATGCCAGTTTCAGACTATGGCCTACCTACTGGTAGTGCAATAAGTCTTGGTATTCATGAATCTCAATCGCGCTTGTGGGAAAATCATGTTGGAAGGTCACTTTCTTATTGGAAGCACTTCTTTCCGAAGCTGCAGGATCAATTTCCAAAACAACTCAAAGGGATCGACCTGCCAACTTTTTATAAAGGAATCAATCGAGTGGAGCCTAATCTGATACGGACCGAAGCAGACGAGTTACACTACCACTTCCATGTGATGATTCGTTATGAGCTCGAAAAGGCACTCATTTCTGGTGAAATGGAGGTCAAGGAAGTTCGACAAGCTTGGAATGAGATGTACAAGAAGTATCTGAATGTAGAGGTTCAGGATGATAAAAATGGAGTCCTCCAAGATGTACATTGGGGTCATGGAAGCTTTGG
>CAZMYK010000948.1:0-1801 GCA_964570435.1 uncultured Saprospiraceae bacterium
AACGCCCTAACACCCTAACACCCCATCGCCCCCACACACCCCCTCCCCAAAAAACACCCCCATACCCCCACCGTCCAAAAATACTTTCTTAGCTTAGTGACCCTTGAGCTCAAGCATATAATGACGAATAGATGATAAATATTAGGTCCAAGCACTTAGAAGCTTCAGAAGTTTCTTGGTTTGCTCCCATTTGCAATGGCGATGACCGATTCTTGGGGACGCATGATCCTACCTATAAAAGCACGTGGAGCAATGCTTCAGAAATCCTTTTGAAAGCTGACAAACTTGGATATAGGAATATTTTGTGTCCTTCATCCTATCAGGTAGGGCAGGATACTATGACCTTTGCCTCCGCGGTGGCACCCCTTACCAAAGACATCAACCTTCTTGCCGCGATAAGATGCGGCGAAGTTCATCCTCCAATGTTGGCTCGTGCCATTGCAACGCTTGACCACATCTTAGAGGGAAGACTAACATTGAATGTTATTTCTTCGAACCTGCCAGGTATGGACCTGCCTTCCGCTGATAGGTATCAGAGATCAAGGGAAGTGATTGAGATTCTCAAACAATGCTGGACCCAAGAAGTGCTGAATTTCAAAGGATCATTTTATAACTTACAAAATCTTTCGACGCTACCTTGCCAGCCCTACCAGCAGAATGGTGGACCGTTGTTGTATTTTGGAGGGTATTCTCCACCAGGAGTAGACCTTTGCGCGGAACACTGCGATGTCTACCTCATGTGGCCGGAGATTATGCAGAATCTTAAGCAGCATATGATCAATATGACTGCCAAGGCGGCAGAATACAATCGACTTGTTGACTTCGGATTGAGAGTACATGTCATATGTCGAGAGACTGAATCAGAAGCGCGAAAGGCTGCCAAGGAGCTAATGAAACATGTAGATAAAGAAATGGGCGCAGAAATTCGAAATAGAGCCCTAGACGCAAAATCATTCGGAGTTTCTAAGCAAGCTGAGATGCGTGAACGATCTGACAATGAGGGCTTTGTAGAAGAGCATCTTTGGACAGGTATTGGTAGGGCTCGATCTGGCTGTGGTGCTGCGATAGTTGGTAATCCTGACCAGGTTTTCAGCAAGATTCAGGCATATTTTGAGCTAGGTATAAGGTCATTTATTTTTTCGGGCTACCCACACCTCGATGAGTGTGAGCTTTTTGCACGATACGTGCTACCTAGACTAAGGACATGTTCGCTTCCAATAATCCAAGGTAGAATACCTCAAACTGCACCACCTAGCCCCTTGGGGACAGGTGTAAGGACTTAATGATATGCTTGACTTCATAATAGTACTTTGCTACTTTCTCGTGATATTTATGTTGGCTGTCTCAGGCCGGATGAAGGGGAATGAAAGTGCCGAAGAGTACTTTCTAAGTTCCAGAAGCTTAAGATGGCCATCGATTGCCCTCTCCACCATAGCTACTAATGTGAATGGTTATCAGTTTTTGGGAATGATGGGGTCTGCCTACCTCTATGGTTTAGCGCAAGCAAGTCTAGAAATCAATGCGATCCAGGGAATACTTATGGCAGCCTTTATCTTTGTTCCCATCTATCTCAAGGAGAGGATCGTTACCATCACCCAATTTATCAAAAAACGACTTGGAAGTAGAGTTGCCTTGGCTTATTCCATTGCAAATATCAGTTTGTTTTCAACGATAACCTTAGGTGCAGCACTTTTTTGGGGGGCCTATGCGGCAGACTTGGTCTTCGAGGACTTCTTGAGTATTATTCACGAGAATAGGATCATCAGGATTTCAATATTGATTGTCATTTTAGGAGTCTTTT
>CAZMYK010000949.1:0-1798 GCA_964570435.1 uncultured Saprospiraceae bacterium
TAACTCAAAGGAATGTAATCGCCGCTAAGCCGAATTTTGGGTTGTGTAGCCCAATTTGGATGCTATACATTAGCAAGAGCAGTGGTCGATTACATTTTAGTTGAACAATATTGTTGGTGTGTCTATAGGGAAAGTCTATTTGATCCCTCCTTTGTGAATTTTCTTCTTAGGTCTAAAGATATGGATTAAATACTCAAATTTAGTTCGATGTGCGTTTTGAGCTAGGTGGTATTTAGATTTGCTGCTTGGTGATTGGTGCAAGTAGGTCATTTTTGTGCGTTTTGCCAATAGGGTTTTATGGTGTAGGATTGATCTACACTTAGAATTTGCCAGCCTTTTAAGTACTCTTTGAGAGCGGAGGAGGCCTTGTCGTTGGTACTCTTATGATTGTATTGAGCCATGTTCTATCTGGACTAATTTCGTAGATATCAAAGTTGGTGCTTTTACAATTTTGGCAAGAATACGGATCAATATCGAGTAAGCTGTTCAATATTTGGAAGGCTGTGCGAATAAGAGACCCTGATCTTTGAATTGCCTGTGGAATAAGTCCCTGCAATCTATTGCGTGTCACTGAGGAGTACAAGCCATACTTTCTGGATTTCTGAAAATATCTAGGAAGGACATGCTGTATGAATTGGTCGATAAAAATTAAAGGATGGAGGTATTTAATGGCCTTTGGTGCAGTTTGACCTTCTATCTGATTACGGTAATCATTGTAAAGTATCTGTACAGTTTTGTTTTCTTTAAGATAACTTACTCTGGAGGCTGAGATGGCTATTCTATTAATGTATCTGGATAGATAATTCTCCACCACCTGCAGATCCATAGTTGGTTGTGTGTTGTGAACAACCCATTGCTTTTCTCCTATTAATTCAAGTAGCTCTGAATAGCTATACTTATATGCTATCTGCTTGTTTTCATACAGCCTTTTTAATCCACTTAGAAAACAGGCCTTGTAAGTCGCATTGATCTGTCGATATCTTGCCAGTTTACCTTTTCGCTTCGAAGCTATCCACACGTTGTCCGAACTTAATCCTCCAAAGGTCACCAAGCAATGGACATGAAGGTGATATTTCATATCTGAACCAAAAGTATGCAACACCGATATCATACCTGGTAATGCTCCAACATTACTAGGATCACTAAGCAAGGTTTTTACAGTCTTCCATGCTGACTTCATTAGAAGTGAGTAGATTACAGACTGATTTTTCTTTGCTATACTATTCAGAGAATGAGGCAATGTAAAAACCATATGAATATGGGGAACGTCAAAAAGTATTTTTCTCAACTTGTCTACCCATTGCTCTCGTTTTACACTTTGACATAATGGGCAATGTGAATGACCACAAGAGTGATAGATATAGTGATCGTGGCCACAGTCATTACAATGAATGACCCGCCCACCTAATATTGGTGTCCTACACTTGCGGATACTCCTAAGTACTTGGATCTGCTTGCGATATGGTTTATACTGATCTATATAGACTTCTCCATAATCTCTAAATATAGATCCTATGGAGGGCTTCCTCGTAGAGATATCTTTAGATGATCGATTGGGTGAAAGAGCTGCTGGTTTTTGTATCGACATAGATGGAGGTACTGACTTGTAGTCTTCAAGCTTGTATGACCTAGTTGTCTTCTTAGATACTCTAAATTAGTTCCAAAGTCAAGGTTGTGCGTAGCATAACTATGTCGAAAGGTGTGAGCTGAAACTGATTTGTCAATCCCGGCTTGCTCAGCTGCCTTAGAAATGATCTTCAAAACGCTGTTTGGAGAATATCGTCCTACACTTCCTTGC
>CAZMYK010000950.1:0-1796 GCA_964570435.1 uncultured Saprospiraceae bacterium
CATATTGAATTCGAAGCGTCCACGGATGACTTTCTTTTTAAGGCCTATTAGTTTTTTACTTCTAGCATCAATAGCCGATTTGATATCCCAGATCTTTCTCGCATTCGAATGTTGGTACTTAATCCAGCGCTCTCTGAATCTTGAGAAGAAATTATCCTTGTTGTTGCTGTAAAAAGTTCCCCAATTGTACTCCTCTTTCTCTCTTGCTAAGAGTTGCTCTTGATAGAATTGAATTTCTCTTTTAACACTGACTATCTGATTTTCCAAGCCAATTAGCTGCTGTAAAGTAATCTCATTCTTCGACCTAATTCCTGACAGAATGTCCCTGATTTTATTGCCTAAGTGGTACTTGTAAGATTTACGACCAGCCTTAATTACAAGTCCCTTTAGTCCTCCGTCTTTTTCTAATTTTTCAACCACCACATTACCTGCTTGACTATTTTTCGAGGCTACAAGGACGGACCTACCCAACGAGATCAGATGGGCAGTCAAAGCAGCAACTGTGTATGATTTCCCCGTTCCTGGAGGTCCAACAACAAGTGAGAACTTATAGGAGCTAGCATTTTCAAAGACTTTTTGCTGCTTTGTACTTAGGAGGAAGGGGACGTCAATCGAAGGGCCGGGATTAGAAGGACTTTTTCCCTGCATCTTGGAGGTAAATAATGGGCTTAACGAGTTTTTCTTTAAACTGGACTTCGCCAAGGTGTTTAATTCGTTAAGAACTCCCATGGAGCCTTCCTGCTTCTTAATCAGTGCAAGACAAGTGCCTGCGATCAGTCTTCCCGCATCACTTGGCCTATTGTTCTTATAGATAAATCTAGCATTTTCGACCTTGCCAAATTCTTCATACCACTTAGTAAGCGAAGAAGTATCTAATTTCGGCAGTGTTTTATTTAGCCAAGTCTCGATCTGGATGATTTCAGCAACACCCAGGGTACCTGTAGGAAGGCCCTGAGCAAAGTCTTCATATGATATTTCCACCTCAGGATCAAGGATCTTGGCGAGTTCCAGGAAGTAGGGATTAATGATCTGATTATCAACATCAACGGAAATTCTATACTTGCCAAAACTTTCGTTTAAGCTCGCCTCATAGATATAGAGTGGCGGAGCAACTCGAATGGTCCGACCCAACTGTTGGGCTTTTGACATGATGAAAAGAGCTCCGGCATAGAAGGCCTTCTCCTTGGAGTTGAGCAATAGATCTTTGTGAGCTTTGCGACCCCAAGTAGGGTCGATTAGTTCTTGGTACTTGGCATCTTTTAATACACCTATGTTGTCCACGACCATGATGTGCTGTGAACTTCGAGAAAAGAAATTTCGAATACTTACTGAGCGATAGTCATATGCATAGCAATCTTTGTAGAAGCTTATGATGTTGTTAAGTTTCGACATACATCGAATATAACATTTAAATTTTTTGCAGTATTTTCAGCGCTATGAAAATAAACGCCCAAGTTATCAATGAAGAAGGTGCATATCCAAGCCTGCAATTACACGAGCAGCTTCCCTTGGAAGGAAAAATTTCCTGTAAGGTCTTGTATTCTGCATTGAATCACAGGGATTTGTGGATAGTAAAGGGCCAATACGGTCAGATCAAATATCCAGTGATTCTTGGGTCAGATGGACTTTTGGAACTTGATGGCAAGAAATACATCGCCAATCCAGGACTTGAGTGGGGAGATCACCAGGCCTACCAAGGACCGAATTTTGATATCCTAGGGATGCCATCTGAAGGATGTTTTGCAGAAAGGGTCCAAGTGAAAAAGTCCGACCTTTATCCAGTACCTAGTCATCTA
>CAZMYK010000951.1:0-1793 GCA_964570435.1 uncultured Saprospiraceae bacterium
TACATCTCCTCTTTTCACCACGAGAGACTCGTCTTGCGGGCAACTTGCAACTATTGAATACGAATATACGGCCTGTTCTGCCGGTTGACTTCCCTTCATACCGTCCCAAGATTCTTGCACGCTTGTGCTTCTAAAGACCCTCTGTCCCCAACGGTCGAAAATGCTGATTGACATCACATCATCAAACAAGGGTGCCTTTATTTCAAGTAGATCGTTAGTTCCGTCATCATTGGGAGAAAAAATATTAGGAACTCCTATGGTATTTTCGGCACCATTACAATTCTCAAAGGGTCGAACTTTCACCTTGCGTTCGACAATACATCCTGTATTCTTATCTAAAATGGTCACCATCAAGTCTACCTCAACACTATCGACTTCGACATTTATTTCAGAACAAGTCACACAATTGATGACTTCCTGAGGTGACCACAAAATGTCATAGTTTCCTGGATTGGCAAGGTTTAGTGACAATTCGACTGGTCCACTGCCGTTAAAGAAATTTCTTACCTGAGGAAGGCTTGTTTTGATTTCATTTTCAACTTGAAGATAGACTTCGGCAGTGTCGGAGATGCATCCCTCAAGACTTCCTACGACTGTATAAGTCCTACTTGACAGGGAATTACTAACAGGGCTACTGACCTCCAGAGAGGATAGTGTAGGATGATAAGTCCACAGTACGTCATCAACAATGCCGCCGGCATAGAGGGTTGCTAGATCTCCGTAACAAACTGTATCTCCAATCACTTCTAATTCAGCTTTCTCCACAATGGCTAAGGTCATGGAGTCAATAAGTGTGCATTCGCCAACGGTGGAACTTAACTGAAAGACTGTACTTTCGGAAACGCTTGCTCCAGTAATAAAATCTGATGGACTGGTAAGAAATGATTGCGGTGTCCAATTGTAATCTCCCGGTGCAAAACCCAATAAGATGGTGGCTTCATTGGCACATACCCTCTGGTCATCTCCGGCATCAATATCCTCCTCACTTAGCACATCAATCAATAAAGTGTCCAGGACTTCGCAAGCAAAGTCATTTGTAACTCGAGCTGGATAGAAGGTTAAGGCATCAGGTGAAAGTGATACAATGGAACAAGTGCTGCAGTCGTCAAGGGTCGTCCAGACAATGTTAGACCCATAGCTTACTTCCACGGTGGTCTCATTTCCCTTACAAATCGTTCTATCCTCACCAAGAAAATCAAAACGGTCGTCTATAACTTCGACAAACAATGAATCATTAGAGTAGCAGTTGTATTCATTACCCACATTGATGACATAATATTGATCACTTGACGGCACATAGCTTGCTACATCTACGACCTCACCTGCTACACTCCAAGTATAAAATTCCGAGTCTGTAATTGTTTCATAAGATACAATCACAGGGTTATCGACGCATGTAAATGTATCTGTCAATAACTCTACTATCGGGGAAGGACCTATACTTAAAACGGAGTCGACTTTTACTGTATCGGCACAAAACTCGCTCTGAGCAATCAACTGAATATCGTAGAATCCAACTTCGGCAGGCTGCCATCCTGTATTTTCTCCGGATAATAGTGCACTTTCAGCACCACTTATCTGCCAGTCGAAGGAGGTTAATATACTGGAGGCCTCTGAAGTAGAAATGACTGAAACCGGGCTTGATGCCTCATCACAAAACGTGGAATCAGATAACACAAAACTCGCTACAACTTCATGGGCTGTAATTTCCTCGCCCTTTCTCACGATAGTGCAATTCTCCTCATTTGTCATTATGATCTTAGGAATGAAGGTACCTGAATCAAGATAAATAT
>CAZMYK010000952.1:0-1790 GCA_964570435.1 uncultured Saprospiraceae bacterium
CCTTGATCATTGTCGAAGTACTTTCCACTACTGTCCTGGAATTTTTGTGAAGTGGCTAGTTTATGAATAATCTGAGCTCCCTTATCTGCCGACGACCAAAATTGGCCGTAAGCCTCCTGAACCATCTTAGTATTGAGAAGGGAACCCGGATTGACAGCTATCACATTCAAGAAAGGTTGGCTTCCTGAAAGATATGTACTCCACATAGTCAATGCTAGTTTACTTTGAGCATAAGCATTCTGAGTGGAAAGCGACTCTTTCCCAGAAAGGGCCTCAATGGAAACACTTGCTTGTGCTGCAGAACTCAGATTGATTAGCCTAGGCAACTTACTCTTTTTAAGCAAGGGCAATAAGCGCATGGTCAGTAAGACAGGAGCCAAGTAATTGACCGAAAGTCGGAGATCTGTATTTTCACTAGTCATCTGCACATTGCTTTTAAAAACTCCAGCATTATTAACCAAGACGTCAATTTTCTCATACTTTTCCTGGATCTTCGAAGCCATGTGAGTAATGGATAGGAAGTCGGAAAAATCACTTTCGAAGCCTTCGACGTTTTCATTATCAGCAAGCTTCTTAATCTCGGAAATGGTACTTGCGAGTTTCTTACTCTTCCTTCCGTGAACTAGGAGGTGATGACCTTCCTTTGCTAAGAGGATGGCTGCAAGCTTTCCTATTCCATCTGTACTTCCTGTGATCAAGATTGTTTTCATATTAATCTCCTGTATTTGTTAAGCAAATTAAACCATGCTTATAATTTGTTCATGCGGCAACCGAGATATAGGTGACTTAGCAATGAAGTCGTCTTCGGCTCTACATCCTAGGTCTACTATGACTACAGCCTTACATCCCTTTTCTCGTAATCCGCATTCTTCGTCCAGTGCTTTGACTTCTAGTCCTTCCATGAGCGCAGCGCCGATTTCCAAAGCAGTTGCACCGAGCAGGAAATTTCCAATGTTCAAATATACCTGCTTTTCTATCCAACGCCGGAGATCTTTTAAGTCATATTTATGAATATTTGTAAATACTTGCTAGGCCACAAAATTATGCATTGTTGATCTGTTAGTCTCTATCAACAAAAAAGACGCTAAACCTTCATGGAAGTAGCGCCTTTTGGTCATTGCTAGACTTTATTTTCCAATGGCCTAGATCTGTTTTGAGAACTAGAAAGCTCCATCACTATAAGCATACCTGGAAGTGATCTTACCATCCTTCACATGATACAAAGCGAGATAATTGATGTTCATGCGAGCTTGCTCGTCCTTTAGATTGATTTTCACAGTCACATACTCGCCAGATTCGATGACCTCCTCTAATGTGACATTCAGATTAGGGAGCTGAGTGAATGTTCCAGAAACGAAGGCTTTAAACTGGCTGAAATTTTGCACCTTGTTTCCGTTCCCACCTTTTTCAACATAGTCTGGGCTAAAATATTTTTCAAAAACCTTAGCAGCATGTTTGCCTCGTTCTACTTTCGCTGGCTTTTGGGCTAATTCAGTGTAGAAGCCAGCAACAACGGCGGAGGGTGTCTTGGGGAAGGCGAAATGTTTCTGCCCGGTAAGGCTTAGAATTGAGAACGATGTAATCGAAATGATCAGAAGTATATTTTTCATAATTTTTTAATTTATAGATGAAGGAATTAATTATTGAAATGGGTTCACATCTGCGCTTGGACCATAGATAGAAGGTAGCTTAACATCCAGGGCTCTGAGGTAGGTAGCCAATTCTCCTCTGTGGTGGTACCAATGATTGAAGACGAATGAACGGATAAATCCCGATGTGGGCATTTCAGC
>CAZMYK010000953.1:0-1787 GCA_964570435.1 uncultured Saprospiraceae bacterium
CTTCAAAGAGTTAAGCATTTTTGGCAAGTATCTCAAGGGCCTTAAGATGGAAAATGTGTACGGCGGAACTCCCGTGCACGCTCAAGCTAAGCGGATTCAGAAGAATGCTCCCCACGTGATCGTTGGTACACCTGGGAGGGTGATTGACCTGCTGAAAAGGAAGTCGATCAAATTGGACAATGTAAGGTATTTCATCTTAGATGAGGCCGATGAAATGTTGAACATGGGGTTCGAACAAGAAATCCAAAAGATTTTGGAATTTGCAGCTGATGACGCCAAGACATGGTTATTTTCGGCAACTATGCCTAGGTCGATCAGGGGTATTGTTAAAAAGTACATGAACAACCCAGTAGAGGTTGCGGTAAATACAGAAAATAAGGTTAACAAGAACATCAAGCACATGTTTTCCTTTGTGAATAGGGATAACAAGTTTGACAAATTGACCTACATCATAGACAAGGCTGAGAATCTATATGGCGTGATCTTTTGTAGGATGAAAAGTGAGACGGAGCAACTTGCGAAGGAGCTGAATAGAAATGGCTACAGCGCCGAAGCGATCAATGGTGATCTTTCACAATCCAAGAGGGAACAAGTTATCAAGCGCTTTAGAAGTAAAAAGACCAACATCCTTGTTGCATCAGATGTGGCGGCTAGGGGTCTTGATATCAAGAACCTTACCCACGTTATTCATTATGCACTGCCAGACACTTTCGAATATTATACGCACAGAAGTGGTAGAACAGGAAGGGCAGGAATGGACGGTGTTTCGATCGCCTTCATTGGAAAGAAGGAACTTGGCAAGGTCGGTAGGATGGAGAAAGCGCTTAAAATCAAATTCGAGGAGTACAAAATTGACCTAAAACCACCTACAGCTGCTGAGAAAGTGGATGATTGGTTTTCTAAGAACGAGGAAAAGAAGGCAGGTGGAAACCCGGTGATCATTGATGCACTGACTATAAAGCTAGAAGAGTGGTCTAAGGAAGACCTCATAGCCCTCATTGCAAATACCCAGCTGGGACCAAGTGCAAGAGAGAAAAGATACCTAGCTATGGCTGAATCAAGATCTAGTTCCAAGGAAGGTCGTTCCAACAGGGGAGAGCGATCCGGTAGGAGAGAGGCGAGGTCAGAAAGAGGATCTAAATTGCGTAAGAAGGATAAGAACAAGCGGTCCAGCCGCAAGGATGATGCGCATAAAATGAAGAAGAAGAGCAATGGAAACTACACAGACATCTTCATTAACATCGGCTATTCAGATGGATTTAGCGATGTGGCTCTTGAGGACTTCATCGCTAAGAATACTGGGATTTCGAAGGGTAAGATTGGTGCCTTTGAAATTAATAAAAGGTACAGTCTATTTGGCTTAGACAAGGGACTTTCTAAGCAGCTCGACTTCCTTTTCAAGGATGTAGACCTTAAGGGCAGAAGAATCGTTGCTAAAATAGATGAAGGATAGGAGGTGAATACATGGAAGGCGTTAAAATTCATGATTATTGCGACGCTGTCTTTCACTGCCATGAATGCACTGATCAAAAGCCTCGCTGACTTTCATTCCTTTGAATTGGTTTTCTTTCGTTGCCTAGGTTCCCTAGCGATCTGCCAGGTCTATCTAAGAGCAAAGGGCATTCCTATCCTTGGGAATCGTCGAAAATTAATGATATATCGCGGTTTTGCTGGTGTAATTTCGATGTTTCTGTTCTTTGCAGCACTGAAGCTGATGCCCTTTGGAACAACGATTTCCATCCGATACCTTGCGCCCATTTTCGCAGCCCTACTTTCTATTTTCTTAC
>CAZMYK010000954.1:0-1787 GCA_964570435.1 uncultured Saprospiraceae bacterium
GCCCAATCGGAGCCCATGCTCAAATCGAACCAAACGGAGCAGTCGCAAGTGTTAAAGATGGTAAAGCAACGATCATATTGTCCACCCAAGTAGTAGGGCTTACACAAAAACAAGTGGCAAAGGCTTTGGGATTTAAGGTGAAGGACGTCAACATTATTCCTACCTATCTAGGCGGTGGTTTTGGAAGACGCTTGGATACTCGACATGCGATTCAAGCTGCACAACTTTCACAAGAGGTTGGCAAACCAGTAAAATACTTTTTTACAAGGAAAGAAGAGTTTCAAAATGACGCTTTTAGACCACCTACACATCACATTATGCGAGGCAAGCTCGATGAAAAGGGTACACTTCAAGCATTAGAGCATCACTATGCAAGTGGTGATGTTGTTATAAACGCGCCGCTCTTGCCCGCAGCAATGAATAGTATAATGGGGACTGATGTTGGTGCGATGCGAGGGGCTAACATTCAATATGACTCAGTGCCCAACCACAGGGCAGTGCAGTGGCACACGACCTTGCCTTTTGCAACCAGTTCCTGGAGAAGTCTAGGATTACTAGCCAATACTTTTGCTATTGAGAGTTTTATTGATGAATTGGCTATCAAGGCAGAAAAAGATCCTGTGGAGTTTAGACTGGCTCATATTGGTAATGAAGTGAATAGCAAACGACTAAAAGCTGTGATCAAGAAAGCTGGAGAATTTTATGATGATGGTGTAGCAAATGGACGTGCGATGGGCTTTGCGGCCTCAATTGACGCAGGCTCTCCGTGTGCACAGGTTGTAGAGCTTTCTCAAGTAGGAAATGAGATAAAAGTTCATAAAGTTACTTGTGTTTTAGACTGTGGGATCGCTGTAAATCCCGATCAAGTTAAGGCACAATGTGAAGGATCTATCATTATGGGTATCAGCGCTGCGATGCATGAAGAAATGACCATCAAGGATGGACAGTTATACCCCACAATTTATGGTCCATATCAAATGGCAATGATGCGGCATGCCCCTTCCGAAATCGATGTAATCTTAATACAGGGTAGTGAGCAACCACTTCCTGTAGGTGAGCCACCCTTAGGACCAATTGGCGCAGCCCTAGGGAATGCTATTAGAAGGTTAACTGGTAGGCGTTTGACAGATCTGCCAATGCGCTTAGCTTAGTCACTAATCGCAACTCACTTGAAAGGTGAGCTAGTGTCAGATGGTCTTCTTAAGGATATGAACGTTTGTGTTTATGCTTACTTGAGTGTTGACATGTGGACAATTTGGATAAATGCCTAAAAACATTTTAACAGTGTAGGGTTCTAAAACACGTTTGGTGAAAAACAGATATGCCTTCTAGCCAACAATGAGACGAATGCCACAAGATGACTTTCAAAGAAATAGTCCTGGTGGAATTTTCCCCTAGAGGGCTTTAAGCCCTCTAGGGGAAAATTGGGGAACATGGCACTTGGCTCTACTTCCGAACATCCCTACTTGATTCTCAGGTAATGCAGAGAGATATTCGAATTTGAGATCTATATCTCATCTATTTTTCTTAGCTTAATTCAAAAATAGATAAGATGAAAATTAGTCCATTTCTGACCTTTGTCGGTGATCAATGTGGGAAGGCCGATGAGGCAATTCATTTCTATACCTCCATCTTTCCAAATTCGGAAATTAAGAGCCTAGTAATGTATTCAGAAGGTGAGCCAGGTGGAAGCCCAAAGCTCATTAAGTACGGTGTCTTTACCCTAAATGGTCTTGACTACATGGTATCCGAAAGCAACTACAATCACGCATGGTCCTTCTCTCCAG
>CAZMYK010000955.1:0-1782 GCA_964570435.1 uncultured Saprospiraceae bacterium
CAATAAGATGTCACCAAGCGCACTTGGCAGAAAGGATGGCAACGTGAAGATTAGAGTAAGCGGTGGGACTGCACCTTACGTTATTAAGTGGTCTAATGGTGAGGAAGGTGACCGTGCTAGAAGACTGGAAAATGGCCTCCATCAAATTACGGTCAACGATGCCAATGATTGCACATTGACTCAGGAAATAAGAATGAAAGCCAAGATAATGGCAGACCTAGACATTGACAAAGTCACAGTCGGTCAGAAACTAGAAATTAAGAATATCTACTACGAAGCTGATAGCACAGATGTAACAGCAGAATCGTTTGAATCACTCGATGAGGTATTCGAATTTCTTTCCTTGAATGAGGAGGTGAAAATTGAAATTGGTGGTCACACGAACAATCTTCCGACAGATGAATATTGTGATAGAATATCTACAGCAAGGGCCAAATCTGTTGCTGATTACCTATTCGCAAAGGGAATTGATCAGAATCGAATTAGCTCCATTGGATATGGAAAAAGGAGTCCAATAGCATCAAATGAAACAAAAGAAGGCCGTCGAAGAAATCAACGAGTCGAGCTCGAAATCATCAGCAAATAGAACTACAGACTGATATGTAACCAAGGGTCAACACCTAGTGTAGATTTTATCTCTAGGAAGGTAGAACCTTGAATTTCTGAACAGTCCACTGATATTCCAACACGATAAAACTCATGAAACTCCTCGGTATATAGCTCATAGCCTGCTGCGATTACCTGTTGTTGCATCTCTACTGCATTAGATTGCCTGGAAAATGATCCTACTACTAAGGCGCAAGATGCCACTTCCTTTTTCTCAACCTTCCCTGGAATATACTCGGGCTTGACATCTTCACCTACCAAAACAGCTTCCGGAGAGTGATTCAATCTTGCATTGTCGATATCTACAGATTGCTCAATGCTGGATTCAGAAATGCTTGGACCGTAGACTTCTTCCGCATATAAACTATGATATGCAAAAAGCATCATCAAAAAAACAGCTGCAGCAGCTGCAGTTCCAAATAGAAAATTTCTTTCCTTTCTAGCTTCCTTTCTGTAAGAAATACGGGAAGGAATGCTGGTAGAAGGTACTTCCTTCAAGTCAGGAACTAGCGGTTGAAGATACAATACAGGAAGTCCCTGATTCTGTGAACCTTGTTGTCGTACTTCTTCAAAAACTACCCTATTCTTCTTCTTCCTAAATTGTCCAAGGCCAGGAATTCTACAAGACCCTTTAGTATTAAGCTCAAAGGCTAATTCCGCTTTTTCGTATTTATACACTTCTGCATTTTGATCTTTGGCGGTGGGTTCATAGATGAACTTCAACTGCTGACTAGGTGGAGTCAGGCATCTGCCATTTCCATCTATTGATGTTGGGAGGTCGTTGCGCATAAGTCTACCCAATCCCTCTATTTCGAAAGCTTTGTTAAGATCGATGTAGTTCCTTATATTTGCACCGAATTCTGAAAGATTTTTCTTCATCGCAGTCTAAAATTTGGTCCGCAAATATATAATATTAATGTAAAGATACATTATCTAATTATATATATGAAAAATACATATCCACATTGTGTTGGGTAGAAATAAGGTAGCTTGAAAATTAGTAAAAAAGTTCGAATATTCTCATTTATCGTCGTTGGCTACATGCTTGTCGCTCTGACTTGGTGGGCAATTTTACTACATAATAAGACTAATCTTATCTATGACCTGCAGGAAAGAAACATTGCTGAATTTCCAAACTATCAAGAGGAGTACAAACGGCAGCAATATATGATTGGC
>CAZMYK010000956.1:0-1768 GCA_964570435.1 uncultured Saprospiraceae bacterium
TTTTGCTACTGATGAGGGTCAAATGCCCCTTAGGGGACTAGTTGATAGATTAGCACCAAACAATAACGCACCAAAATCAATGAAGAGTTTTTCTGTTTCCATTATACTTTTTTTACTCTCCCTTTCTTCAATTAATGCACAAGATTTCACGAGACAAGATACTCTTAGGGGTACTATAGGTGAAGGTCGTGCCTGGTGGGATCTTCAACATTATAATTTATCAGTTTTAGTAGATACAGCTAATCGCGCCATTTCAGGTTCGAATGTAATTACTTACTTGGTAAAGGAGCCCAGTCGCATCATGCAGATAGACCTGCAGTCTCCTATGAAAATAGTCAAAGTAGAGCAAGGTGATGAAGCTCTGAAGATGAGACAAGATGGAAATGCATATTTTATATCCTTATCTGCACCGCAAGAAAAAGGCAGTAGTCAGAAGCTAAAAGTCCACTTTCAAGGTGTGCCGACAGTTGCAAAGAGGGCGCCTTGGGATGGTGGTTTTAGCTGGTCTTTGGATAAAAATGGTAATCCTTTCGTAGCTACTTCCAATCAAGGAATAGGAGCAAGCGTTTGGTGGCCGTGTAAAGACCATCCTGCAGATGAACCGGATAAAGGCACAATCATGAGCTTCACAGTTCCAAAGAACATGGTGGCCGTTGGTAATGGTCGGTTGACAAAAGTCAAAAAAGGAAAAGGAACAAAGACATATACTTGGGAGGTAACCAACCCTATCAATAGCTATGGGATTAATCTCAACATGGCCGATTATGTGAGATTCAATGAAACTTACCAAGGTGAAAAAGAAGAGCTAGATATGACTTATTATGTACTCTCATATAATCTTGAAAAAGCGAAGGAACACTTCAAAGATGCCAAACGCACTATCGAGGCTTTTGAATATTGGTTTGGTCCATATCCATTCTATGAGGATGGTTACAAATTGGTAGAAACACCGTATTTGGGCATGGAGCACCAGAGCTCAGTCACGTATGGAAATGGGTATGAAAAAGGTTATAGAGGCCGAGACCTGAGCATGACGGGATGGGGACTCAAGTGGGATTACATCATCATTCATGAAACTGGGCATGAGTGGTTTGCGAATAACATCACCTATAAGGATGCTGCAGACATGTGGATTCACGAAAGTTTTACCTGTTATTCTGAAGGGCTATTTACCGAGTATCATTATGGCAAAGAAGCTGGTGCCGAATATATCAGAGGAAGCAGGTCAGGAATCTCCAATCGAAGTACCATGATCGGAACGTATGGTGTGAACAGCCGAGGAGGAGACCTTTACAGCAAAGGCTCCAATGTCCTTCATACACTCCGCCAGTGGATTAATAATGACGAAAAATGGAGAAGTATACTCAGAGGCCTGAACGAAACATTTTACCACCAGACAGTAACTACAGAGCAGGTTGAAAATTATATAGCTGAGAAAAGTGGACTAGACCTGACAAATTTCTTTGATCAGTATCTGCGAACCCCTGATGTCCCTGTGCTTGAATACCGGGTATATGAGGGTCAACTTCTCCATAGGTGGACTAATTGTATCGAGTCTTTCGATATGGAAGTAAGAGTTTCGATTGGTGACCAAGAATATTTAATTGAGCCCACTTCAAGGTGGAACTGGCTGTCTGAAAAGCTAAAAGTGCAAGAAGGAGAGTCCGTAAAAGTAGATTATAACTACTACATTTATTCCTCCGAGATTGCTGGAAACTAGAGGGTCTAGAACCAAATATTCTCAACACATTTGATTAGAACCCCAAAA
>CAZMYK010000957.1:0-1767 GCA_964570435.1 uncultured Saprospiraceae bacterium
TTGTCCCGCTATCTTCTCTACACAAATTATTCCTTCGGCGCTCGCTACATGGGCAAGTGCAGGTCCAGCTAGAATGTCTCCAATAGCATATATCCCTGGCACGTTGGTTTGGTAGAATTCATCTACTTTTATTAAGCCCTTTTCTGTCTTAATGCCTAGAGCTTCTAGGCCAATTCCTTCTGTATTAGGACTAACTCCCGCAGCTGATAGAACTACATCGCACTCGATGATGGTTTCTTTTCCAGATTTTCTATTCTTGGTACTTACCTTAATAGTCTTCGTCTTGCTATCCACTTTCTCTACGGAAGTATTTCCAAGAACCTTAATTCCCTGTTTCTTGAAAACTTTTCCCAGTTCCTTAGAAACATCTGCATCCTCTCTTGGCACCAGACCTTGTTCCATATATTCAACGATTGTCACTTCAGTTCCCACTGAGTTGTAGAAGTAGGCAAACTCTGTACCGATGGCGCCTGCCCCAATGACAACCATTCTCTTGGGCTGATCGGCAAGTGTCATGGCTTCTCTATAGCCGATGATCTTTTTTCCATCAATCTGAATGCCAGGAAGGGATCTTGCTCTAGCACCCGTTGCTATGATAATGTTTTCTGCACTATATTCACTTTTCTTACCAGCGGCATCCGTTACTTGAACCTTCTTTCCTCTAAGTAGGCTTCCCTCTCCTTCGATGACCGTAATCTTATTTTTCTTCATCAAAAACTGGACACCCTTGCTCATTCCATCAGCTACATTACGACTTCTTTTGATCATGGCTCCAAAGTCAGGACTTGCTTTGTCGATTTTGATACCATAGTCCTCGGCATGACTGATGTAGTTGAATACCTGGGCACTTTTAAGAAGAGCCTTTGTAGGAATGCACCCCCAGTTAAGGCATATGCCTCCTAGATTCTCTCGTTCAACGATTGCCACTTTTTTTCCTAGCTGTGAAGCACGTATTGCTGCTACGTATCCTCCAGGTCCACTTCCTATAATTATGATATCGAAATTCATGTATTTTTTTTTAAGTTGCCAAAGATAAATAAACTAATTCACATATTGGATGGGAGCAAGGCCCTCATCGAAATCTCTAATCTCAACAGAAGGAGAAATAAATTCAACTTCTGCGTTTTCATCTAGAATGGCCAAACCTGCTCGCGAAAGCGCCCTAGCGTAGCCATTCTTAAAGTCCCATACCAAGGCATAAATAGGTTCACTTATTTTCTTTCCCTCAGCGTCGAAAAAGCCCCAATAACCCTTAACACTATAGGCACACTTGCCTTCTTTGTACTTGTATAATAGCTTATGTTCTACTGGAATTACAGGATCGCCTGCGTCATCGATCATACCGAAAGCCCCATCCTTGTTGACCATCCAAAATCCCTCATTCCCATATTCGACTAGATCGTAAGGCAGGTCCTGAATTTTCCCTCCTTTGGTATCAATGAAAGACCATGAACCTGCCTTCATTACTGCAGCCTGACCGTCGTAGAAATCTGTCGCCATTTCGAAGGTCGGAGGAATTACCTCAATATTGTCTTTGTAGAATCCGAATTTCTTATTCGATCGGACCCTTATCAGGCCATCTGAAAGTGTATAGACATTATCAAATCTAGTCTCCAAGACTTCATTTCCTTCCAAATCAATAACACCATATTCTTTGTATGGTAGGACCTTCGCCAAGCCATTCTTGAAATTTCCTGCCTTGGTAAAAATTGACTCAAAGGCTAGACTTCCTTCTTTATTGATGTACTGATAAAATCCATTGATACT
>CAZMYK010000958.1:0-1741 GCA_964570435.1 uncultured Saprospiraceae bacterium
CTGAGCTAAACGTAAGCGGTAATAAGATCAATGTATTTGTGGACAGCGATTCTGACATGGGTTTCAACAAGTGCAGACAGATTAGTCGTTTTTTGGAAGCCCACTTTGATGAAACCGGTGTCTTCGGTGAAAAGTACACCTTAGAAGTTTCATCTCCTGGGATCGGAAGGCCACTTAAGTTTCGCAGGCAGTTCATTAAGAATGTAGGGCGGACTGTGGAAGTAACCCTTAAGGGCGAAGGGAAGAAGGTCAAAGGCTTGCTAAAGAAGGTAAGTGAGGAAGGATTAGAACTTGAATATATGGTCAAGGAAAAGCAAGGAAAAAAGAATATTAAAAAAATGGTTCTTCATCCAATAAAAAATGAAGAGATAGAAAAGATAATTGTAAAAGTCAGTTTTTAAAATATTTGCGCATGAATTTGGTTGAAACTTTTTCCGAATTTAAGGGAAGTAAGAATATAGACAGACCTACGATGGTTAGGGTCTTGGAAGATGTATTTAGGACCTTGATCCGGAAGAAATATGGGTCGGACGAGAACTACGATGTAATCGTAAATACTACCAATGGTGACTTGGAAATGTGGAGGGTTCGAGCAATTGTTCCAGATGGTGAGGTAACTGATGATCGTTCGCAGATTTCAATTTCTGAAGCTATTAGTATTGATGAGGACTACGAAGTTGGCGAGGAGTGCTATGAGCAATTGACCTTGGAAGAGTTTGGTAGAAGGTCAATAATGGCAGCAAGACAGACATTGATCTCTAGAATCATGGAGCTAGAGAAAGACGAAATCTTTAAGAGGTACTCCGACAGAGTAGGAGACATCATTCTTGGAGAAGTACATCAGATATTGAAGAGAGAAATTCTAATCCTTGATGACGTAACAGGAAATGAAATTATCCTTCCTAGGTCAGAAATGATTAGAGGTGATTTCTTTAGAAAGGGGGACATGGTGAAGGGAGTGATAAGTAGAGTGGACATGAAGAACAACAATCCAGTTGTAATCATGTCAAGAACAGACAGTACTTTCTTAGCGAAGCTCTTAGAGCAAGAAGTACCTGAGATTGAAGATGGACTAATTACGGTGAAGAAAATCGTTAGAATTCCTGGTGAAAGAGCAAAAGTCGCTGTAGAATCCTATGATGATAGAATAGATCCTGTAGGAGCGTGTGTGGGGATGAAGGGCTCAAGGATACATGGTATAGTTAGAGAGCTAAAGAATGAAAATATAGATATTGTTAACTTTACAAATAATAACATACTCTTTATTCAACGGTCTCTTACTCCTGCTAAGGTTACCAACATAGAGCTAAACAACGAATCGATGACTGCTTCAGTCTTTCTGAAGCCCGATCAAGTTTCGCTGGCTATAGGAAAAGGAGGATCTAACATTAAGCTGGCGGGGAAACTGACCGGTTATGAAATAGATGTATATAGAGATTCTGATGAATTCGAACTTGATGATGTAGATTTGGACGAATTTACAGATGAGATCGAAGGCTGGGTGATCGATGCTCTTAAGGCCATTGGTTGTGATTCAGCCAGGAGTGTTTTGAATCTTAGTAAGGAAGAATTAACAAGAAGAACAGACTTAGAAGAAGAGACCGTAGATAATGTCTTAAAGATATTAGCTTCGGAATTTGAAGAATAAGTGTTAAACTTATAGTAAATTAAAAACATATTACGACTGCATGGCTAGACGTCTGGTTAAAATAGCAAAAGAATTAAATGTCGGAACGGCAAC
>CAZMYK010000959.1:0-1740 GCA_964570435.1 uncultured Saprospiraceae bacterium
GAGGCTTGTACAAGTTGCTAACGATTAATCCGGAAACGGTCAACATTAAGCAGTCTGCGGTAGACATCAAGGCCGCCATCATACTTGCTAGCATAAGACCCACAAGACCTATGTTAAGTGATCCTAGGAGTTCTCGAGTAGCATGACCCCAGACCAGATCGGAATTGGTGATTTCACCACTGTAGAGCAGGATGGCAGCTAAGCCAAGCATTCCCCAAAGAACAGTAATTATGCGCTTCATAAAGGTCCCTGTTACGAAACCTACACGGGCTGAGATTTCGTCCTTTGCCGCACCAGCAGTTACCAATTGATTAGGTTGAGTGACGACGGTCAGACCGGACACTATTGCAGCTGTCAAGATGAAATACCACGTAAAATCAATCGTTTGAGGAGAGCCAAATATCTCAAAGAATTGTTCAGGTAAGTTCTGATGCAGGTGCTGTAGCGCTTGCAACATTCCTTCCCCGCCATAGCGCTCATTGATCGAAGACCAGGCAAATGGCAATAGTATGATTGAGAGTAGGATGATGAAAAGTCCTTGCAGTAGATCGGTATATACTGCAGCCTCAAGTCCACCTAAGACAGTATATAGAAGGACTACAAGACATATTCCCCATATCAATATGTTAACATTGATATGAGAGAAGATTGCTCTGGGTTTTTCTATACGAAGCTGGTCTAATTTTCTTTTTTCTGAGATATCAAGGGTGCGCAAGTCTTTGCTTTCTAGTTGTTTCAATTCTAGAGCTTTTTCTCTTTCGATCGATTCCTCCTGGCTTAATTCTACAACACTTTTAGGAGTCATTGCCAGGGCTGTTTTGGAAACCGCCATATAACCTACAGAGAGGAGCCCCATCATGCCGATCGATGCAATTATTGCATAAGTGCCTGCCATCTTCTTAGAGCCATATCGTTCGAGGTAGAAGTCGCCCATCGTTAGCATTCGTAAGCGGCGAAGCCATGGGGCTGTAATCCAGAAAAGAGGAGTTACAAAGAGCATCAGTAGTGAACTCCATATTCCTGACGCTCCATTGTTGAATGTGGTGGTTGCAACTCCTGCAGGACCATCTGCCGATGTCGCTTGTCCAAAGGAAGCAAATGTGCTTGTTAGTTTTCCAAATTTTCGACCGCCAAGTAGGTAGTCCTCTTGGTTCTTGATATTAAAACTTGCTCTTATTCCAATGAATATTATAACTCCAAAGTAGAGTAGCATAATTCCTAAGTCGACATATGATAAGCCTAGTAGCATTTGACCTAAGTTTGTGGATCTAAGAAGGGCATCTTGACAGCATCTTCGCCAAGGAAATTGGAATCTACGACTTCCACCTCTTCGCAATTGATTTGAGCAATTTCGGAATGATAATAGTCAGGACGATTCTTGCCCCATCTCACGTGACAGTCTTTCAGATATATTTTCTTGACGTTCTGGAGGTAGAATGCATAGGTGCCGTCCTTAACAAGAGGTCTTCCTGCACAAGGTCTACAATCATAAATCCCACCTGGATAGGTAGTTCTCTTATTAATCGCTATGTCGATATTTCGAAGTTTGATATTTTGGACTTTTGAGATATGTGAGGCGGCAATAAAGATACCGTTTTCACTCTTACATTGGACATTAGAAATCGTTATATCCCTCACCTTGCCCACTTCCCCAAGTGTAGCTCCATCGGGCAGCCTAAATCCACCATCCTTATTTTCCTCCGTAGCTCTTGGGAAGGAAGTTATGTAAATGGGCTCAGC
>CAZMYK010000960.1:0-1736 GCA_964570435.1 uncultured Saprospiraceae bacterium
CTCCAGTATCTTCCGGAGAAACTAGATTAGAAATTGTGTTGTTCCTGCAACATCTCTGGTATTGTAGTATATAGCTAGTTGGCGAAACAGGCAGCCGCACATCGAAGATGTATTGTCCTTCCTGCACACAAATACCATCAGGTCTATCTTGGCAAGGGCTTTCTTCTAGTGGAAGTTCCCGCACATTTCTAAGCTGAATATTTAGAGTCTCAACCCATGAAAAATTGCCTACTCCATCTCCTCGGTAAAGACCGATTTGCCCTGGCTGATCGAACTCCGCTCCACCATTGGGACCACAGTCACGATATAGGGTAAAGAATACTTTGTAGTTTCCTATCGCAACTCCAGCCATTGTATCAATCCCCATGCATTGATAGGTCACATCTCCTCCAATTATATGACGTGCACTTAGTGGCAACATGAAGCACATCATCATTAGTAAGACGGCCATTGGCCTAAAAAGAACTTTCATTAATCTATGTTTCTCCATATTATATCCAAAAATAACACAATTCGCTGCTTATAAAAGTTTGACTATAATTTATGAACGCATAACAACGTTCAAATAATCTAATAAATGAAAAACTTTTACTGGTTATTCCAGGACGAAAGATCAATTTATCTACTTTAAATGCAGATTGAAGACAATTTAACCTTACTAACTTCTATCATCAAGCGCGGTGAGCTAATTATCATTAGAACTGACGGAATATGGGGACTTGCTTGTGATGCAAAAAACAAGGAAGCAATTGCTAGAATCACCTCGTCGATAGTTCCAGACTCCCGAACCGTAGAGGAAATTATTGTTGCTGATCTGAAGATGTTCAAGGCCTGTGTTAGTGATTTGCATCCGAGAGTGGAGACCTTACTTTCTTACCACCAAAGGCCACTCAGAATAAAGTGTGTCCAGAAGCATGTTGTGGATCGAAGTCCATACATCAGAATTGTAAAGGATACCGTTTCTAGGATACTGTTAACTGAGGTAAGGTCACCCTTATATTTCGTATCATTTTTGGAAGAAGATGAGAGGACTCACGCCCAACTTCCTCAGATGAGGTTGAAGGATTTTGGAAAAATTGCCTTTATTGCCAATGAGGAAAGAATGGAGGTAGATGAAACAATGGAGCCCATTATTAAAGTCGAGTTCGACAGTGATGGCTTAATTCAGATAATGAAATAGTTACTTTAGTTCTGCAAAAATATTCTTCTTTGATAGGGCTAGTATACTTTGGTCTAAGAACTCATCTCCCTCAAAATCCACCTGCAGCTCAACTGCCTCACCAAAAAATAACTTACCGACTTCCTTTTTCAAAAGCTTTTCTAGATATGGATCTATCCAGCTATATTCATCACTATGGTAGTCCAAGAAAGCCCGAAAATCAGAAACTAAATCCGTGGTACTTTTCCAAGAATCGAGAAAATCTCTAGCGCTTTCAGCTACTTCAACATCTCCAGAAAGAAACTTAGAAAACACGAATTCTTCAGTCCTCGTTGAAGCAATTGCAAGTTCGCTGGAGAGTTCCATGCTGTCTAGCGGTATATACACATCGGGGCTTATACCACCGCCTGCATAAACAAGTCTTTGCTTAATCTTAGTTTTGTATACTGTGGTATCTAAAATTGGAACTTCTTGTTCACCCGAAAGCTCGCCTGAAACAATTCGGCTAGCAATATCATCTCGGTAGCTTTCTTTATCTACAAAAGACTTCTGAATCAACCTACCACTGGGCGTGAAG
>CAZMYK010000961.1:0-1731 GCA_964570435.1 uncultured Saprospiraceae bacterium
CATCGATCAATCTTTTTTTATACGTAAGACAAATAAGTGGTTTGTAACCACTAGGGAGGGTGTTTGGAGTTAAGACGAATTAAATGGCAATAGCCACATATACTAGGCGCAGCTCAGGACGTTGGGTATTAGGGATTTGTGACATTAAACGGAATGCGTATCTCAATACCTTAGTTTTAGTAAGTGTGGTGTTTTAGGCCTAGGATCTTAGTATATTCTGGACTTGCTACGATTGCGGTTAATTAACTTTCATAAGTCAAACAAAAGCTATGCTAAATTGGAGAAAAAACGAATTGGCAAGCATCAGTCAAAAAAACAAGCCACTTCTATGCCCTTTCTTTAGTGGTCTTAAATTTTGAACGTGTCCATTATTCGTAGGTCTAGCAAGGGTTTTCAAGAGAATCAATGAGAATGACCTAGTGAAAACAAAAATAACCACGCGTCAGACAATGAGAGCAAATAGTCTAAGTTTTGTAATTTCAATCTCCTTATATTTTTTATCCCTAGGATCTTATCATTCCCAAGGCGTCCAGATACTCAAGCAGTTAGATGAGGATGTAGCGCCCTATGGCTATGCAGAATACCTTCCCGTAGGATACGATACCAACACTAATGACTCCTTCCCTCTTATAATATTCCTAACTGGATCTGGCGAAACAGGTAATGGTACAACACAGCTAAGTAGGGTCACAAATGTAGGTCTTGCAAAAAATATTAAGAACGGATACGATCTGCCAGCAATTGTCCTCACGCCACAGACGATTCCCGATGAATGGTATAACCCTGGCACCTTAGATAAATTCTTAGATTCAGTTCTTCAGATATACAGGATTGATCCAAGCAAGGTATATATGACGGGGCTTAGTCTTGGAGGTGCCTCGACCTGGTGGTATGCATCTACCTTCCCAGATAGATTAGCTGCCGCAGTGCCAATTGCAGGTGCTACAAGACCAGAAGCCGGGCAGGGTGAAAATCTGGTAGATTTATCTATTTGGGCATTCCATAATTCTGGTGACCAATTGGTTCTAGCATCTAACACCACTAAGTGGAGGGATTCTATTCTAGTAGCTGGAGGTATGCTTAGTGAGACTCTTAAATTCACCTTTTACAATCAAAATGGACATGGAGGGTGGAATGAGACCTACGCGGCAAATTCTCCAATGTGGGCCTGGCTCTTTGACCAAGAAAACAAGAAAGCTGAAATTAGCTTAGAACACTTTGATACCGGCAACAATTTAATTGTGAAAGATATTTCATCCACAACTGAGATCAATGTAAAAGTAAATTCTCCAAATGGAATATCAAGTGTCAAAATTGACCTGAGCGCTTTAGGACTAGGCTCATCCATTACAATGCAAGACAATGGTGGGGGAAACTTCTCTGCCTCGGTAACAGCAAGTACAGCTGTAGAAATGGCTTATTATCCATTACTAGTAGTTGTTGAAGATGGCATAGGCAATGAAAGAGTCTTCGAAAGGACCATTCCTGTGGTTGATCAACTCAAGAACAGCGGTGAAGTATACTTCGAAATGTTACTAAATTTCAATTCTGGAAGCAATCAAGCACATCCTTGGAACAACTTTGATGAAAAACCTCGGGTACCTTGGACCTTCTTTAATCTGATCGAAACAGGTGCAAGTACTTCGCAATATGAAGTTCATATGGAACGGAGGTGGATTGGTGCCAATCAAGGTGGGGCAACAACCGGAAATAACTCTGGACCATTTCCAG
>CAZMYK010000962.1:0-1730 GCA_964570435.1 uncultured Saprospiraceae bacterium
ATGAAACACTTAAGCATTCTCATTGTTCTTACGTTACTAAGCAGCCTAGTCAGTGGTCAGGTTGCGCCTAACTTCACCATAACAGATTCTGAAGGTGGTGTTCACCGACTATATGAAGACTATTTGGATAAGGGTGAAGTCGTGGTGATTAAAATGTTCTTTATTGCTTGCCCAATATGTAAGCCGTACAATGTTCCTTATCAAGAGATGTATGAGCAGTTTGGGTCTGGAACTGACAGTGTCCAATTCCTTATTCTTACTACCAAGAACTGGGATAGCAATGAAGAAGTTAGCGCATATAGGAGCGAATTCAACTTGACGATGCCCGGTTCCGGTTTTGATGGTGGCGGATATGACGCAACTGATCCTTATAGGAATGGGGACTTTGGTACCTTCTTTGGTGCGCCCACATTTCTAGTGATAGAACCTGATAGAACTGTACATTTTGATCTTGCAGCTAGTGGAGTTTCTGCTACCATGCAGAAGGTGAGAGATAAGATCATAGAAGTAAAGGGAAGTGGCATAAGTGAAGTAGATGGAACTCAAATTAGTGTGAACTTAGAGGAATACAAGGGCAATGACTTACCTCCTTATGTTCTAAAGCTAAGATCTAGCTCTAATCCAGATTCTTCTTATATCGTTCCGAATTCCTTTGTTTACCCAAGTTTAGAATATCCGATTCTAGATGAAGCAGAGCTAATCGTAGAAATTGATGAATACGATAAGAAAGGTATTACAACATTAGACTTAGTCGTAATTCAGAGACACATACTTGAAATCCTAGAACTGGATAGAATCCAGCTGATTGCAGCAGATGTAAATGGTTCAGGTAATGCATCTGGAGCCGACCTTCTTAGTATGAGGAAGCTCATTCTTCAGCTTAAAGATGAATTCCTTGTCGGAAGATCGTGGGTTGGAATTGACAGTAGGTGTCTCGAAGACCCCGACAATTGTACGGAAGCAGTCAAAATCGATCAAGACATAGAGAACCAAGAAATTAACTTCAAAGTGATAAAGTACGGGGACGTCAGATAAACATATTATAATTTACTTTAATATGTGGCACAGTCCTTGCATTAGTTTTGATAACCGATGCTGTAACGGTTAAAAACCAACCAACGAGGAGTGCTTCTGTTAAGGCACTCCTTTTTTTATTAGTAAGTATTTATAGCAACATTAGCAGTAGTTCCCTTCTCTTGATAAGTCCTGAAATCAACGGCACTCACTGAAGAAATACCCTTCTTTTGCATGAACACACCGTAGAGCACGTCTACTTCAGCCATTGTAGCCTTGTTATGGGTTACCACTAAGAACTGTGACTTGTCTGAAAAGGCTCTGATAATATTAGCAAACTTCTGGATATTCGTATCATCTAGTGGCGCATCCACTTCGTCAAAGATGCAGAATGGTGCAGGTTTTAAAAGGTATAGTGCGAAAAGTAAGGCTGTTGCGGTAAGGGTCTTTTCTCCTCCCGAAAGTTGGCTCAAAGATTTTGGTCGCTTTCCTTTTGGTTTAGCTATGATTTCTATTTTGGAATTCAAGGGATCATCCTGATCTAGAAGAATCAAATCACAATCGTCATCTTGAGTGAAGAGGCTTCTAAAAACTACCATGAAGTGCTTTCGAACCTCATTAAAAGACTCTAAAAATAATTGGGTTGCAGTGTCCTCGATTTCTGAAATGGTGGAAATCAGACTCTCTTTGGCAGCTGTAATGTCATCTCGTTGCGC
>CAZMYK010000963.1:0-1724 GCA_964570435.1 uncultured Saprospiraceae bacterium
AAACAATGAATCCTTCTTCTCGAAAGCGATCTACTTCTTCCTTGGTAATGGCATAGTTTTCACCTGTCCTCCTATGAAAACCCGAGGCTTTGTTGGTAATTGACTGCATGTACATGTACTTTTGCCGAATTTATCAAAAATATCGCAATGCCGCCTACGTAGCTTGTGTCCCATTTTATGACCACTTCACTTTTTGTCTAAGATCTGAGCCTCAAATTCCCTTAAAGGCCTAAGATTAGAACTATAATAGTCCCTTGATGATGTCTTCTTCGGTAATTCCCTCTGCTTCTGCCTTATAGTTCCTTACAATCCTATGTCTTAGTACGTAGTTGGAAATCGCTTGAATATCACTAATATCTGGAGAGTACTTTCCGTTAATAGCAGCATGGCACTTTGCACCAAGGACCAAGTACTGCGATGCCCTAGGTCCAGCACCCCAAGAAATGTAGTTATTAACTTCTGCAGTTGCTCTAGGTCCACCTGGACGGGTCTTTCCTACAAGTCCTACCGCATACTCAAGTACATTATCGGTGATTGGTATCTTCCTGATGAGATTTTGGAAGTAGAGAATTTCTTCGGCCGTAACAATGTTATTAAGGCTTATATTCTGCACTGCAGTGGTGGCCTTAACTACTTGTAATTCCTCCTCATAAGAAGGATAATCAAGAGGTATGTTAAACATGAAACGGTCCAGCTGCGCCTCTGGCAGTGGGTAGGTTCCTTCTTGCTCAATTGGGTTCTGGGTTGCCAAAACAAAGAATGGTTTGGGCAGGATATGTCTACTTCCTCCAATCGTGACTGATCTTTCTTGCATTGCCTCTAGCAAGGCAGCTTGGGTCTTGGGAGGCGTCCTATTAATCTCATCCGCCAGAACTATGTTAGAAAATAGTGGGCCTTCAATGAACTTAAATTTTCTATCGTCGTCAAGTATCTCTGAACCTGTAATATCGGACGGCATTAAATCGGGAGTAAACTGTATGCGCTTAAATCCAAGCTCGAGAACCTCAGCGATGGTACTTACAAGTAGAGTCTTTGCTAAACCAGGAACACCAACAAGGAGACTATGTCCATTGCTGAAAAGTGAAATAATCACAGCTCTTACCACGTCTTTCTGTCCTATGATCACTTTTCCAATCTCGTCACTTAGGGCATTATATGCCTTTGCTAAATGATCCACTGCTTCGACTTCCGACTTAAATTCTAATGCCATATTCTTCTATGATTTATGTGTTTTTCCGCTTCTGCATTCTCTTCATACCCGACTCTAACGGGGCAAGCTTTAAAAATGTTTCGCAATATAGGTTTCTCCTCTGACATACTAAAGACAATCCCACTCCCAATCGGCGATTTCATAGCTTCCTTCGACGAACGAAAAGTGCCACCATTCCGTCCTAATTCCTTTGAAACCATATTTTTGCATCAGTTGATTCAGCAATTTTCTGTTTTTTAGGACCTCACGCGGTAAGTCCATGTTGTCTGAATGCGCTTCCTTTCCAAAGAAATCATACTCCGTCCCCATGTCTAAGTAGGTCCCATTTTCATCCATGATGCTAAGATCAACAGCTACCCCTCTATTGTGCATAGATCCCTTGCTTGGAGGTGTCACATAACTAGGATTTGGAACCTTATTCCAGAGTTTTTGCTGGACAGGCTTTGGCCGATAACAGTCGAATAGTACGACCTTGTGACCTATCTGTGCAAGCGATTCGGCCATTTTCTCGAGT
>CAZMYK010000964.1:0-1724 GCA_964570435.1 uncultured Saprospiraceae bacterium
TTCTCTGCGATTTCTAGTCCTGTCTGGCAAAGACTTTCTTCAACAAATCAGTCGACCTAGCACCAAGATTTTCACGAATATTTAATTCCTCACGTTCCACCCTATCGAATAGACTTACCAAGGCTTCTTGAGTGATGTACTGCTCTAGTTTCGGATTTAACTTTTTGACGAAAGGGATCTTATTGTATGCGTTGACCGCGTCCGTCCAATAATCGAGAGCGCCGTACTTGTTGAGCGCCGTCACAATTACTGGTTCGAATTCACCCATCAGCGGATTGTAAGTCTTACTATTCAAGTAGGTCGTTGCCGAATTCTTCTCACCCATTAGGATTCCCATCGCATCGTTAATCGTCATTGAAGTAATGGCATTGACAAATATAGGGCTAGCCTTTTTGACAGCATCCTCCGCTGATCTATTGATCTTTTCTAGGATAATTTCTTCCACATTTTTAAACCCTGGTACAAGTTGAAGCTTAGAAACCACATTCTGTGCCTCTTCTGGAAGAAATATCTTGTAAGAAGTCTTATAAAAGCCATCTGATTTTGAAAGATACTGGACTCCCTTTTCTACTCCTTGACCAAGTGCCTGCTTTAAGCCCTTCGATATTTCTGCCGTACTTAATTCACCACTTGCCGTCCCTGCTGCATCTAGCACACGTTGCAAGGTAGCTTGATCACAAGACCAAAAACTCACTAAAACTCCCAATAACATTACAATCTTTTTCATACTTTCTTTTTTATCATTAACTCGAAGATCCCAAGAATCATCGTTAAGTAAAAGTTAATTTGAGTATTCTATCACAGAACGGTCCACTTTACCTCCTAATTGAACACCTTCTTTTTTCAATTTCAAATCCACTTTTTGAATAATAGGATACCTGGACTTGAGACGTGAGACAATGGCATGAGCCACAGTTTCCAGTAACTTTTTAGTCTCCTTCATTTCCCTAGCGCAAATCGCATAGATACCTTCATAGTTGACCGTATCATCTATATCTTCCGAATCTTTTAAATCACTCTTCAGCGTAACGTACACATCTAAAACAAACTTGCTGCCCATTTTGCGTTCGGCCTCATAGTATCCATGAAATGCGAAAAACTCTATTCCCTCTAATCCAATCCTTGTCATGATTTTTTTTGTTTAGGTAAATGTCCTCTTGTCCGCAAAAGTAGTGATTGTTGAAGATTCTGACTTAGTGGTAGAAGGAGATTTCTACCAACTGCTTCCTCCGCCACCACCAAAGCCTCCGCCACTAAAGCCTCCGCCAGATGAAAATGAGCTCCCTCCGCCACCACTCGAGGTATCTACTTGCGGATATGATGTAAATGCCCTTGTTATCTCCTTGACCTCGAAACTCTTGGAAAAGGTAGAGAAAGTTGGCCGATTGTAGCCCCCCATGTAATAGCTGTCATACCAAAAAGGGGCCTCGTCATGGATCTTCTCATAGGACTTCATCCACTGCTGATCTAAGCCTAAGGCGACTGCATAGGGGAGCATGTGACTAAAATACTTGGGATCTTCGCTATTAAGCCTTTGAATGTCATCTTCATGCCCATGTTCCAGAAAATCAGCTAGTCCCAAGAGGTGGTCATGGACGTCTTGTCCAAATTGAGAAAGTGGCGCTGTAAAGGCGGAAAACCATATACAGATCAAACCTATTACGCCGAGTCCGATGCCAAATATTAAATAAGGGCTAAGTAGCGAAACTAGGAGACCAGCAAGT
>CAZMYK010000965.1:0-1722 GCA_964570435.1 uncultured Saprospiraceae bacterium
GCAAGGCTTCCTTCCATACCGTTGGGTAAGATTGATAAGTCTTTCTAGTCCAGTACAAATATTCCCTATAATCTACATTTGCCACCTCAGTCTCATCCATGTAAAATGAAGAAACTGTAACCCTTCGAGGAACATTGTCCCACTCGAAAGTAACATCTTCTTCTGTTAAACCCATCATAAATGTTCCACCTTGAATCGGAACTAGATTAGGACCAGTCTTTTGGCCTTCATATTCTAATTTCTCAAAACCACCCCATTCTGAATCATTATATTTCCATCCTGTGGTGCTGGATCTTTCTGACTGCTTACACGACCCTAGGATAAGGGCAGGAAGTACTAAAACTAGACTTAGTCTTAATAATCTTTTCATTGTTTAACCTTTGTAATTACCTTTTAATTAATTCTTTTTCTAAAACACATATTGTACCAAGATTATTATCTAAATAATTGGAAACAATCATTGTACTTGGATCTTTTCTTTTCTTGTCCGATGAGAAAGGTTATTCCGATCTCATGAGCTCCTCCACTAGTGGAAGAAAGTTTAGAAACTGTAACGTCATAGCTGTACCCTATTTTCATTGCTCCTTGAGTAATTCCCGTTGAAAAAATTACTGCATCAGGGTTTGTAAAAGCGTGACGATACCAAGCTCCTAAAAAAAAGACACCTAAATTACTGTAAGCCCCTACATTTAGTTGAGCGAAACTTCCTTGGTATACATAAAGGATGTTTGGTGAAATAAACGACTGTAGTCCACCAATATTGTAATTGCTAATTTTTATTTGAGCACCTGCTTGAACAGATGTCCGCAATGGCAGTCCAGAGAATAAAGCTTCATTAACATCAAAGAAGTTATCTCCAGGAGTATTTACATGTTTAAGAGAAGCTCCTAGATAGAACTTCGGATTGTAAAACAACATACCAATGGAGGCATCCACATAATTATTCGCAAGACGTTCTGGCCTCGTCTCACTAGTAGGAAAAGGAGTACCACCAGGACTAACCGATCCAAATTGGGGATCGAGTTGATCAAAAAACACGAGCTTGTCCCAGTTAAGTCTATTTTGGACTCCCGCAACCTCCATCCCTATCTTCAAATAAGAATCACCCCTCAGCCGAGCCCTGTATGCATAAAACAAGGAAACTCGATTGTGAACAAAAAGCCCTTGACCTGCATTGTCTGCTAGTACATTGAGACCAAAACCACTTCCCGCACTTTCGAAATATTGGTCATACGAAGCTGAGTAGGAGTTATACGCGAAAGGAATGAGCGGCCATTGCATTCGGTAGGCTAGGGCTACTTTCGGGACAAAGGTGTTTCCAGTAAACGCTGGATTTAGCTGGAGCGGATCGATATAGAATTGAGAAAAAACAGGATCTTGAGCATGCAGTTTGACGACTGATGCGATGAAAAATATGATAATTGTAGTATTCCGAACTATTTTATTCAATCTTATAAGATATTTTTAGCAATAGTAACAAGTGTCGTGCGTTTCATAATAACGTAAAAGAACAACCTAAAGTATGATTCGAAATAGAACTTTATCACTTATACTCTCTATTATCATTGGCTTTCAGTTGCAAATAATTGCCCAGAAAAACATTATCAAGACAATTACTTGGGAACAAATTAGTGAAAATCCGGAGAATGCAACATTTTCGCAAGCCCATTATAGGGACCTTGATGGGCTTCCATACTTTTCTGGTCAGATTTCTGTTGACAA
>CAZMYK010000966.1:0-1717 GCA_964570435.1 uncultured Saprospiraceae bacterium
TGAGAAATACAAAGAGACAGGTGGTCTCTGTGTCACCATGTTTGGAGATGGAGCTGCTAGGCAGGGAGCACTTTACGAGTCATTTAACATGGCCATGTCATGGAAGCTGCCAGTCCTATACATCTGTGAGAACAACGGATACGCAATGGGGACCTCCGTTTCAAGGACTTCTAATGTTGCTGACATTTACAAGATAGGTGAAGCCTTCAATATGCCTTCCGAACCTGTGGATGGAATGAGACCTGAGGCAGTTCATGAAGCTTTGGAGAAAGCTGCGAAACATATCAGATCTGGTAAAGGTCCTTACTTCCTAGAGATTAAGACCTATAGGTACAAAGGTCATTCTGTTTCGGATCCTGCAAAGTACCGTACTAAGGATGAATTAAACAGCTACAAGGAAAAGGATCCTGTAAAAATGACAGAAGCCCACATCCTTGATAACAAAATCGCTAGTGTTGACGAAATAGGAGAAATCAAGGCTAAAATCAAAGCTGAGATTGCAGCAGCTGTGAAGTTTGCTGAAGAGTCGAGCTTCCCTCCAGGTTCTGCCTTATACGATCACAACTATGTCCAAAAAGACTATCCTTTTATCAAGGACTAAGATTAAAACAGTCAGACTGCAATATAAAGCAGATAAATAGATATCAAAGGGGGCTAATTTTCGTAATTAGCCCCCTTTGCATTGAAACTGTCTATTCCTACTTTCCCTTAAATAACATCTCGTTATCTCCTGGATTGACATCAGCCATTCTTCCAGATGGGTCAATTACCACTGACTCTATTTCTGATGGCTTGAACTTCGTCTGAAATTCATACTTGCTATGTGTCCAAGGCCAATCTTCTTGAGTTCTGACTGTATCATCTTGGTTCTTTTCGCCACGCATGATCCTCATCGGAATATAGAACATCTCAGTCCTACCGTCATTTCCTCTCACTTGTACTTCAATTGGCATCGGCATCTGCCCTACCCGTTCAAGCATAATCTTGGTTCCTTTTTTTGAGGGTAGTACATTTGCAACCTTATAATCTATGGTCTTCGTTGTGTTAACAAAATACTCCTTATACCAATCTAATTCGAGACCCGATTCCTTCTCCATGACCCGGATGATGTCGTTAGGGGTTGGGTGCTTAAACTTCCATTCATTAAAGTACCTCAGTAAGCCCCGGCGAAAGGCCTTTTCACCAACAACGTATTCAAGTTGACTAAGGAAAACACTGCCTTTCACATATGAACCTCTGCCATAGGCAGTATTGGTATTGTAGTGGTCAGCATGCGTATTAATGGCTTCCTCTAAACCAGATTGAGCAAACAAGGCATACCCTCTCGTGGAGCCAAGATGCGGATTTTCAACCCCTTGTCCAGGAATTAGATCCAACTCCCGCAGGTGATTCATAATTTCAGTTGAGGCAAAACTAGTAAAACCTTCATCCATCCATGGATACAGACTTTCATTGGTAGCAAGCATAAACTGATACCAACTATGCATCCATTCATGTACAGACACTCCTACAAGACTTGTTAGATTGCGTTCACCTGTGATAAGTGTAATCATAGGATATTCCATCCCACCATCACCTCCTTGGATAAAAGTATACTGGGGAAATTGGTACTTTCCGTAGTTCTTATTGATAAATTTTAAAGCCTCATCCATTATCCTAGGAAGCATCGCCCAATTCTCTGAAGTTGTTTCTCCAGGTTGAAACAAGAAGTGCAGCA
>CAZMYK010000967.1:0-1712 GCA_964570435.1 uncultured Saprospiraceae bacterium
GCTGTGACGAACCTAGTTTCCCTAGCGTTTACTATGAATTTCTAGCAAATGATCAACGTGTTATTTATACAAATGACTACCCGAACCATTCCTTTTGCTACAATCCCAATCTTATACCTCAGCAAAGCTACTATCAATTCGAGGTCGAAAAGAATCCTGCTTTGGCAGGGGAAATTACTCCTGTGACAAGGGACAATGGTCGACCAGCTCGGTACTTTGGCATTGCAAAAAATGGTGTAATCATGGCCCCAGCTCCTGCCCTACCGTTCGTCTTTGAGAATCCCAATACCGGCGAATTCAATTGGGATTGGGTTTTCGAACCCATTAATAATCAAGGAGATGGTATGGGACTGGTGGCGCTGGATTGTGCATCTGCTCACACTGGACCGCAAGGTTACCACTACCATGGGGACATGTATGCATACATTGAAACTTTCTATCCAGGACTAAGTACTACATCGAGTCCACCTGGTCAAGCAATACACATTGGTTGGGCTGCTGATGGGTTTCCAATACTATATAGATTTGGTCCAGATGAAAATGGAGATCTGAAAGAATTGAAACCGAGTTTTAAACTCAAAGTAGGTGACAGACCTGGAGATGGAATTACAGCACCATGTGGTGTCTACAATGGCAAATACACATCGGACTATGACTACCTATGCGGCGATGGTGACTTGGACGCTTGTAACGGAATAGAAAGGAAGGTTTCGATCAATACAAGTGCAGGCCTTGAAGAATTTGCCTACTTCTATCTTATCACTTCCGAATTTCCACAAATACCAAGGTGCCTACTTGGAACACCAAGTGCAGATTTTGACAACAGTGCTCCGCAATTGACTGGCGAAGATCAAGATGGGGACGGATTTATCACCTCAGTAGATTGTGACGATAGCAATGCCGATATTAATCCCAATGCAATGGAAATTGAAGGAAACGAAGTAGATGAAAATTGTGATGGGTCACTTCTCTCTAGCTCGGAAGACATAGGCTCTTCCTCCATCTTAATTTACCCAAATCCATCTCTAGGTTCATTTACAATCGTGAATGAGAACCTTACTGTACCGATGCTCGCAAGTCTGTATAGCTTAGATGGGAAACTAGTTAGCAAAAAGACAGGCGGGACAGATTTGAGATTTCATGGAATACCTGAAGGCTTGTATCTACTCACCATCACATCCGGTAGTGGGCAGATCTTTGTTGAAAAAATTAGTATTGTAAGATGAAGTTTTTAGCCATACTACTTACTTACTTCTTTTCCGTGGGCAAACATGATGTCCCAATTGCCGTGTTTCACATTTATGAAGATTCCGAGTCTGTCAAAATTGAAATGACCTGCGATATGGAAAGCTTAAGGAAGGAGATGGGTCTAGGTTCACTGGCCCTGAATTTGGATCTGCTTTCCACCTATTTGGCACAACAATCGACTTGGAAATTCGACGATCGTGAAGTCACTATCACCCTTAGCTCTTTTGAACTAAAAGGAGACCACCTGAGTATCAAAGGCCATTTTGACACGGAAATAGCAACATTCAAAAGTTTAGAGATCACAAACCGTTGTTTCTTGACTTACAAAAATCACTCAAACATCATCAGTATCGATCTGCAAGATATCACTTCGGACTACAGGATGCATAAGGAAAGGACCTCTATTCGGGTGTCCTTCTAAAGCCGCAAAAGAATTTTCCCACGCTCCAAAAGATGAGCTAAAT
>CAZMYK010000968.1:0-1703 GCA_964570435.1 uncultured Saprospiraceae bacterium
GCTTTTCAACTTGGCTTTGATTCTATGGAAGTCACCCCGACGGAGCATATCCGTCAATCTGCGTAAGGTGTGCTTATTGCTTCCAGACTTGTTCCCAAAAAGATGGACAGGAGCTGAATCTATGATAAAAAGTTTCTCGACCTCTTCTCCTAGGGCATTTAGTTGATTGGCCATTTCTATGGCAACAGAATTACTAAAACACGTCCCAAGAATGGTATATGGTCCTTCTGCTTGTACTTTTTTCATCTCACTGATATAAGAAGATGCCATGGCTTCAATACTCTCTACCATTTCTGTTTTGCCATCGAGGCCCTCGGGTTGAAAACTATAAACTGGGACCTCTTTTGAAATACTCTCAGCGAACAACTTATAGAAGAATACATGCCCACCTCCTCCGTGTATGCAGAAAAGCGGCCTTTCCGAACCACTTTCGCGAAACTTCACGATTAAACTATTTTTCGAGTCATTGTCTTCTTCTACACTTACCGCCAAGGCCCTTAAAGTTGGGTGTTCAAAAATTTGTGTTGGTGATAATTCGATTTCTACCTCTTTTGCTCGCGATAGCATTTGTATGCTTAGCAGTGAGTTGCCTCCTAGATCGAAGAAATTATCTTCTACCGACAGGTTTTCTATTTTTAGTATTTCTTTCCAAATCCGGTATAACTGTTTTTCAAGCTCACCGACTGGGTCAATCACTTGCAATCTAGCTATTTGCGATTCTTCCTTTAATAGGAGTCTAGCCTGATCAATCTTGCCGTTGGGAAGTCTAGGAAAATTTTCAACATGGATCATCCTAGATGGCGTCATGTACTTAGGAAGATTAAAGTTTCTGGCTGATAAATCACCTATTTCACCTTTGCAGTACGCAAGGATCCGTTCACCCTTCACCATGACATAAGCTTCCTGAATCTGCTGATGAGAAAGCAAGACTTGACGAATTTCTTCCAACTCAATCCGATGCCCATGGATCTTGACTTGAGAATCCATGCGACCTAGAAATAGTACCACTCCCTTGCGATTTCGTTTTGCAAGGTCACCAGTTTTATAGATCCTGCCGTAGTGAGGGTGGTCAATAAACTTCTTGCATGATAACTCCTCCCTCTTCCAATAGCCCTTACTTAAGGCAGCTCCACTTATGCATAATTCACCTTCCACTCCACTTGGAACAGCTTGTAAGTCTTCATTCAATACGTACGCATGGTAGTATGGAATAGCTCTTCCTATGGGAACATCTGTAGATTCTGGATCATCATCTAGGCGGTGAGCAAGAGACCAAACCGTGCCCTCAGTAGGACCATACTCATTATATAGCTTACATGAAGTTAGGGTGGAATGATGCTTTTTTACAGTCTTTAGTGTGCATGCTTCGCCCGCTACTATTACGTTCGTTAATGATTGTAGGTCTCCGAGATTAGCATAAGCTAGCAGTAAGTCATAAAGTGAGGGAAGTAAAAGTGTATGGCTGACTTTGTGTCTTGCGATTGTCTTGCCTAAGGAGGCAATATCTTGCTCTGCTCTTTCATCGGTAAGTACAAGAAGTCCTCCTGAGCATAAGGTCCAAAAAATTCCTGCCACTGAACTATCAAATGAAAATGAAGACAGAAGCAAGAAGGCGCTTACCTTTTCAGGATAGTATTCGAATCGAGCCATATTGGAGACGACCAGATTCTTATGAGTGATAGGCACACCCTTGGGTCTTCCTG
>CAZMYK010000969.1:0-1701 GCA_964570435.1 uncultured Saprospiraceae bacterium
GGTTTGGACCTAAGAGTTGCAGTTATCAATTATTTAGACAAAATATCAAATAAGTGAGGACTTAGGTTGAAGATTATGTTGAAAAGTTGTCTTAATTCATCGGCCTACACTTCAACTCAAACCAACTCTTCACATCTCCATCAAGCAGAGGACCTACTTTGCTTAAGACTTCATAATGATACTTATTCAACCAAGCTTTCTCACTTTTATCAAAGATCGCTTCATCGATTAGCTTGATGTCCATAGGATAGAGCGACAATGTATCGAATTCGAGAAACCCTTCTTTATCAGATGGTACCGTCACTAAAAGGTTTTCGACTCTAATACCATAAGCTCCTTCCTTGTAGTAGCCTGGCTCATTGGATGTAATCATTCCTACCTGATGTGCCGTCGTCCCTCTTTCTGAGTTGAGACCAGCAAACCCTTGTGGACCTTCATGGACATTCAAGAAAAATCCAACTCCATGACCCGTTCCATGACCATAGTTAAGACCATGATCCCAAAGGTCCTTTCTAGCGAGGATGTCTAATTGAGCACCTGTTGTACCTTTAGGAAAAGTAGCTCTACTAAGGGCTATGTTGCCTTTTAATACCAATGTGAAATTTCTCTTTTCTTCCTTTGTGGGAGTACCCAAAGCTACCGTTCTTGTGATATCAGTGGTGCCATCTAAATATTGTCCACCACTATCCGCCAACAAAATACCATCTGACTTGATCTCAGAACACGAACCATGCATCGGTCGATAGTGAATTATAGCTCCATTGCCTTTATATCCCACGATCGCAGGAAAACTTTCTCCTTTGTAATTTGGCATTTCGGATCGATGCTCTGCAAGCTTATCTGCAAAATCAGCTTCTGTGACAGGTGTCTCATTTTTCAGCGCTTGCTCCAGCCAATAGAAAGTTTTTGCTATTGCCGCTCCATCTTTAGCCATCACATTTCGAGAATGATCTATCTCAGTCTCATTTTTTAATGCTTTCATGAGTTGAGAAATCGTTTTTCCTCTTACTTTCTCACAGTTGATCGCTTTGTATAGTGAAATACTACATGTATTGGCATCAAGAAGCAATTTTTCTGTCTCGGGAAGATTATTTAATTTTTCTATGATGCCATTATATGGCTTTACAGATACCCAATCTTGCTGAAGCTTATCGTATAAACTGTCTTCTACTTTCGAAGATTCGATATAAAGCGTAACCTCATTTTTGGATATTAAAGCATATGCAACAGCTACAGGATTAAACTCAACATCTGTTCCACGAATATTAAAAATCCATGCGATGTCATCTAAGGTCGTTATGAGATGGTGGTCTACACCTTTGGCTTTCATTTCTGTTCGGATATCTTCAATTTTTTCTTGCCTTGACTTTCCTGCGAAAGAGAGATCATGTTCGAATATCTTATCCAAGGGAATAGGTTTTCGGTCGCTCCATACTTCATCAAATAAATCAAAAGAGGTTGATAGTTTTATCCCTTTTGATTTGAGTGCTTTTTCATACCGCTCGAAGTGGTTCAACGAGCAGACATTCCCATCTATACCGACTGTATCTCCAGGTGATAATTGTTCTGAGATCCAATTTATATACTCAGAAGCAAATCTGTTTTTAGGTTTGTAAAGTTCTATTTCTGTGCCAGAAAGCTCTTGCTCGCCTTGCAAAAAATACCTAGAATCTGTCCACAATCCTGATTTTTCTAGAGTAA
>CAZMYK010000970.1:0-1699 GCA_964570435.1 uncultured Saprospiraceae bacterium
AAGAAAAACTAACTTCCCAAAATTTGGGTAGCTTATTTATTACCTGCTCCCTAAATTAATTTTTAGGTAAACCCGCCTTCATTGGGCAAATTGCTAGTGTCATGGGTAATCGTCAATTGGTTTTTGCAGGAATGGCGACAGGCCTTGTCGGATATGCTGTCGGCAACTATTTGGGTATTAGTCTTAGCTACTTACTAGAATCATTAATCAATAAGTAAGTTTACAACATGAAATTTCCAGAGAAAGGTAGAAGTATAGAGCAGCTTTTAGAAGAGCTAGAGCAAAAAAAGGTCTCGGACCTGAAGTGGAAGAAGGGTAGAGCATTTAGCTACATTTACCATGTTTCTGAGCAAGTCAGTAGTAGCTTGTACAAAGCATATGAGTGTTATTTTTCGGAGAATGCGCTCAACCCCTCAGCATTTCCAAGTCTAAGTGAGATGCAGTCCGAAGTAATTGCTATGTGCAAGTCACTGTTTCATGGCAAGGCATCTGCAAGTGGAGTAATGACAAGCGGAGGCACGGAATCTATTCTTATGGCAGTTAAGGCCGCAAAGGAATATGCCAAAAAACAAAGAAACATAACTAGGCCAGAAATAGTGATGTCTATTTCAGGACATCCAGCTTTCAACAAGGCCTGCGACTACTTTGGAATAGAACTTAAGATTCTACCAGTGGACGATCATTTCAAGGCTGTTCCTGAAGCATACAGGCAGGCTATTACTGAAAACACCATTATGTTAGTTGCTTCAGCACCTGCATATCCGCAAGGTGTTGTGGATCCTGTACCTGAGTTGTCAGCAATTGCCTTAGAACATGCGATTCTTCTTCATGTGGATGCGTGTGTAGGAGGTTTTGTACTTCCCTTCATCAGCAAAGGCAATTTTCCGGCCTTCGATTTCAGTCTACCGGGTGTAAGCTCCATTAGCGCTGACATTCACAAGTATGGTTTTGCATCGAAGGGAAGTTCCGTAGTACTTTATCGAGATAATGAAGTTCGGAAGTCACAATTCTACATCTATACTGATTGGCCAGGCGGAATTTATGCATCGCCTTCGGTCATGGGAACTCGACCTGGAGGAGCAATTGCTGTTGCTTGGACCATTCTGAAAATGTTAGGAAAAGAAGGGTATATGGAATTGGTGAATGGTATGATGAGTACAACTAAAGAACTTCAAGAATTTCTATGCAGTTTCGATGGTATCTATGTCCTTGGACAACCAGACATGTGCATCTTCTCCATCACGGCAGACGGGCTCAATATTTATGAACTAGGAGATGAAATGCACGAAATGGGATGGTTAATGGATAGGCAGCAGAATCCTCCAGCCCTCCATCTTTCAATTTCTCCAATCCACAGCAAAGTCCTTTGTGACTTCAAAAAGGACTTCGAAACTGCCTATAGAAAGGCCACTACACGAGACCTTAATAGCTTGAAGAATAGGGTGCAAGTTGGGGCTGTAAAAAGCTTGTCGAAAATTCTACCCAATAAAACCTTTAGCAAAATTCAGAAAATTGCTGTACAGAAAGGAGAAGTTAACACCACAAGATCAGCGGCTCTATATGGAATGATCGGGGATTTAAGGGGTAGTGGAACACTAGATGACATGATTATCGAATTCCTCGATAAGATGACCAAGTAGGAAGATTAGGTAGTCGCAAGCCATCGTGCATCACGAAACTTTTTCTAACTAAAAAAGCC
>CAZMYK010000971.1:0-1696 GCA_964570435.1 uncultured Saprospiraceae bacterium
TGAAGGAAGATGACTTCTTGAAAGATTTCAAGATCAATGTGCTTGGAGCCGTAAGGGTCATCAAGACATATGCTAGAAATCTCAAAAGAGCTAAAAATGCATCCATCTTACTTTTTTCATCTGTTGCTGTCCAGCAAGGAATGCCCTTCCACAGTTCAGTAGCAGTCGCAAAGGCAGGTGTGGAAGGTTTAACAAGATCACTTGCAGCTGAAATGGCACCAAATGTTCGCGTAAACTGTATAGCACCTAGCATGACTAATACGCCCCTTGCTAGTACAATACTTAAGAATGAACAAGCTATTGAAAGAATCGAGGAAAGGCATCCGCTTAAAACAATCATGGAGCCAGAGGACATTGCCAACATGGCAGTGTTTCTAATTTCCGAGCAAGCACGAGCGATGACAGGGCAAATAGTTGGAATAGACGCAGGTATGGGAGCTTTGAAATTGTAATAAGAAACTTTAAAAAATAAAAGACATGTTTGGATTTGGCGGAGGAAAAATTAAAAAATTGCAAAAAAAGCATAAGCAAGTATTGCAAGAAGCTTTTGAACTAAGTAAAATCGATCGCAAGAAATCGGATGCTAAGTATGCAGAAGCAGAAGAAATAGAGAAAGAGATTATTTCTCTAGAGCAAGAAAAGTAGTTAGGTGCTGCTGACGAATGGTGAAATCAAGCTTCTAGAAAGGAGGTACAGGGCCAATTTATTGAATAGTATTTTGGGCTACAAGCCTGCCAACCTAGTCGGGACAAAGTCAAGTAGTGGTGTGGATAACCTTGCTATTTTTAGCTCGGCCATCCACCTGGGTGCCGACCCTGCACTTGTTGGATTGCTTTCTCGCCCTCACACTGTACGAAGACACACCCTAGAAAACATAAGGTCAAGCCAGAGCTTTACAATCAACCATGTTAGTTCTGATTTTTTGGATAAGGCCCATCGAACATCTGCTAAGTACCCAGAAGGCTTGTCAGAGTTTGAGCAGACCGGCCTTAGTCCTCATTTCGAAGCCGGTGTCCATGCCCCCTTTGTAAAGGAAAGTGAAGTTTCACTAGGTCTTACCCTAAGAGAAATTGTCCCCCTCAAAATCAACGGCACTTTGCTAATTATTGGTGAAATCGAAGTCCTGCTGTTCGAGGAAGACTTAGTGCTCGATGACGGCTCTCTGGACTTTGAACTACTGCAGACGGTTGCAGTCACGGGCCTTGACACTTATCATAAAGCCTCTCGTCTAAAGAAATTACCCTATGCCAGGCCATAACCTTCCTTCAAAAGTATGTGTAGTCTGTGGCCTTCTCTTTAATTGGAGGAAGAAATGGAAGAGGGATTGGGAGAATGTCAAATATTGCAGTGAAAAATGTCGAAGAAACAAATGTACAAAGGGCTCAGGTTAATTCTTGGAGACCAACTTAATCCGAAACATTCCTGGTTCAAAGAGTCGGACTACCTACATGTAATGATGGAGATTATTCCGGAAAGTGAGTACGTCACTCATCACATTCAGAAGATCGTGGGAATATTCAGTGCAATGCGTCGATTTTCCCAGGACTTAGAAGCCTTAGGTCACGAGGTATACTACTTCAAAATCAATGATCCTAATAATCAGCAATCATTCAGAGACAACGTGGCCCAGCTTTTAGAGAAGTTTGATATTGAATATTTCGAGTACCAAGAACCGGATGAATGGCGTCTCGACGAA
>CAZMYK010000972.1:0-1687 GCA_964570435.1 uncultured Saprospiraceae bacterium
TTTGTGCCTTCATAGTGCAAAGTATTCAGAACGAAAGTACAACATCCTGGAATACCCTGCTACAATCTTTTCATATCGAGTTATCTGTCCGACACCTTCAAGTAGTTGGACAGGGAAATAAAGTCTTCACCGTATGCAATGGATAGGGTGGCTGTGTTGAACAAAGTTAAAGATTTTCTGTCTAGCGAAACAGTCTCGTTGTACGAAGAGCACCTATAAAACGACAAAAATAGTCTAGGAATGTACAAGGCAAAATCGACAAAAAATTGATTTTTAAAAAAAGTAAAAATTAGCAATTCGTGCACAATATTTCTTGCATATTTAGGGTATGGCAAATCTGGCAAGAAAGAAAATACTAATCGTTGACGATGAAGAAGATGCAAGAAAAAACCTACGGTCAGTCCTCCGCGACTTCGAAGATCAAATCAGGATCATAGGCGAAGCAGAGAATGCTGCAATGGCTAGGATCATCATTGAAAAGGAAGAGGTCGACCTCATGTTTCTAGATATTGCTATGCCCAGAGAATCTGGATTTGACTTACTCAAGAGCTTACCCGACTATCAAGGTGAAGTCATCTTCATCACATCGTACAATCACTTTGCTGAAAGGGCCTTCAAGTCCTTCGCCCTTGGCTACATTACAAAGCCGATAGATCGATCTGAATTTAGAGAGGTCTTAAGTAGGACCCTAGAAATCTTGTCTCTCAAGAACGAACGCTCTTCTTACAAGCAAATTCTAGACTACCTTGACCCGAATCATGCGCAGTCTAGCAACCTCATAGTACCCACAAGTGAAGGATATGAAATTCTAAAGAAGGATCGCATCCTCTACCTTGAAGGACAGAGGAATTACACCAAGATTGTAAGCGATGACGGAGAGCTATTGGTGTCTAGGAATCTTGCTACTATTGGTCCCATGCTGGGTAGCGACTCTTTTATGCGTGTGCATCGCTCGTTTTTGGTCAATGTCACTAGGGTGAGAAAAATCACCTTTGATGGTGAGCTGATCCTACAAGATGGATCTTGTGTTAAGATCGCAAAGCAGCACAGAGATGAGATTATACGGAAGTTGAATGAAAACTAAGTCCGTATATATCATTTTCATTATTCTCTCAGCTAGCCTGTCAGAAGTTCGATCGCAAGCATCTGACTATACCTTACTAAGGCACCTTACAACCAAAGATGGCCTACCATCTAACAATATTTATTCCATTATAGAAGATCGTGAAGGCTTCATTTGGGCGGCAACTGACAAGGGTGTGGTGAAATTTGTTGGCGAGAACATTCGCGTTTTCACGACTGCCGATGGCCTGCCAAAAAACGATGTCTTCGATCTCAAGGAAGACCAATGGGGGAGAATCTGGGTGATGAACATCGCGGAGTCCATAGTCTACTTCAAAAACGATACTATCCACCAACTAAACGAAGAAGAAGGAGCCTTCTATTTTCGAGACTTTGGGGAGGATAGCATAGGAATTAATTTTAACATGAAAGACTACGATCAAGCCTTCGAAAAAGACGGTGTGTTTTATGCCTTTGATGAAGCAAGAGAGCGCACCTACATCGACCTTCGAACAAAGCCATACGCTGATACCATTCACTTTGATTTATATAACCCTTGTAAACTAATTTTCCTGAGTTGCTCGTAATTGAAACCTCGGTTTCAGTTGAGATGTTTGGAATGTTT
>CAZMYK010000973.1:0-1685 GCA_964570435.1 uncultured Saprospiraceae bacterium
CTGGTATCACATGGCTACCCGACAACTGATAGTTAAGCATTGTTCTCTCTCGGTATTGGTTTGATCTCCCTTCAAAGATGAACTCATTCTCGATGTTTGGAGGACGAGGTCCCCTAAGGAAGCTACTTTGTATATCAGTATTGTGGTTATATACCAAGTTAAAGTTCACACTGTTTAGGTTGTTAAATTTATATGCAAGGCCAGCTAATCCATTGACAACGGGATTAATTACACTGTTTGTACCCTCGTATTGTCCTAAATTATTTAAGGTTGTAGCCTCGATATCGAAGAGAAACCACCGCTCTTCTTTTAAGCCTGGTGTATTTTGAAATGAACTCTTGAATGAGCCTGCAAGGATCAAACCAAGTCGACCTTCTTCCGAGACTGACCAGCTATCACCAAAGGCAATAGATATACCCCTATCCATTAGTGTAGAAGTCTGCTCAGGTACAAAATTCAGGTCCACGGAGTTAACCACCTTGTCAATTGTATTTGCGGCTTCATTATCACCCTGAATTCTAGCCTTCAATTCAGCATTCTTATTCATATACTGGATCACGTCTGGATCATCAAAGAAGTCTGGTCTAGCTCTGGCCTCAGAACCATAGCCCAGCCAATCTAGGTCTCCTCCATCATGTGAAAGAAAGTCATCCCTGAAATGGTTTTGCGAATTGAACCCAGTTGAGAGGCCAATCGAGAGTGTTCTTTCCTCAGGAAAGCTTCTAGTTTTTATGTTCAGGTTTCCACCCGCAAAATTTCCTGGTTGGTCAGGGGAAAATGTTTTCGATGTGATAATGTTATCAAGTAGGTTCGTTGGAATCAGATCTAACTGAGCACTATTTCTATACGGATCAATGCTTGGAAGAGCTAGTCCATTAAGTTGTGTAATAGAGTATCTATCACCCAAGCCTCTAATATTGACATACTTGCCGTCTTCAACGCTGACAGCAGTAACCTTTGTGACAGCAGCTGCTACATTCCCTACTGCAAATTTCCGCATCTCTTGCGATGAGAGACCGTCTTGGATTTTATCGGACTTCTTTCGTAGTAGGAGGACCGAGTTTTCTGTTTTGTCAATGATCTTGGCAGTAACTACTACTTCATCCAGTTCTAGTGAACCTTCATTCATAGCAATGTCAAGGTAGGTAACCTCACCGTCTTTAACCTCAATTTCAGTGACGGTCTTGTCGGCAAAGCCGATGTAGGTAAACTTTAAGCTATAAACACCTGGAGCTAATTCTACGGTGTATTTTCCGTCGAAATCTGAAGCTTCGACAGTTTCCGTACCTTCTACATATATATAGGCACTAATTAGGGTTTCCCCTGAGCCCTCATCTGTTAGAGTACCGGCCACTTTTCCGGTCTGACTAAAGAGAGGGATGGCGATTAACAACGCCACCATTGTTTTGATAAATTTCATCTTTTGCACTAGATTTATTTAAATAAAAATGGAGGAACCAAAAAATATGGCTCCTCCTGAAAAAAAATTACTTACTTATTAATAGTTTATCTGAAAATATTCCCTTGTCTGCAATAATATTTACCGTGTAGAAACCATTTGGTAGGTCACTTATGTCGGCGCTCAAAGCGTAGTTGCCAGCGACGAAGTTTTGCCGATTAGATAGCGTTTTAACCACTTTACCATTCATGTCAAATACTCTAGCTTCTCCGCCAATAAAGGATTC
>CAZMYK010000974.1:0-1679 GCA_964570435.1 uncultured Saprospiraceae bacterium
TTTGGACACCTTTGGCAGGTAAGGCTAGCTAATTAATTTTCACAATCGCCAAGCACCGATGGTAAGCACAAAATCCCTAAATTGGTCGCAAATTATTCTCATTGTCTACACAATTTCTAGATACACCGATCGAATACCTCAAAGGTGTAGGTCCTGCAAGAGCGGATCTCCTGAAAACTGAGCTTCGGGTCTTTAAGTTTGGAGACCTATTGTATAATTTCCCTTTCAGATATATTGACAAGTCTTCCTTTCAGAACATCAAGGACTTGCATACTGATGGGATAAATGCTCAACTTAAGGGGACCCTGGTTTCATTAGAGTTGGTAAAGGGTAAGAATAATCGAAGACGTTTAGTAGGTCTTTTCAAAGATAGCTCAGGCTTTGTGGAGTTGATTTGGTTTCAGAGAGCAAAGGTCCTTTCTGAGGTATTGACGGCAGGAGCAGAATACGTGCTCTTTGGCACCCTCAAAATATTCAAGGGTAAAAAGTCTTTCGTTCATCCAGAAATGGAACTTGCCCAAAAAGCGATGCAAGGAATCCAGAGATCATTTGACCCAGTCTATCATAGTACAGAAAAACTATCTGGCCGCGGTTTCGATGCCAAGGGAATCCGAAAAAGTATGGCTGCCATGTTTGAAAAACTTCAATCTAGAGATATTATCGAGACGCTTCCCCCATACCTGCTTGAAAAACTGAAGTTACCTGGAAAGTTTATATCCTTAAAGGAGGTCCACTTCCCAAGTAGCCAAGAAAACCTGGAAGGCGCTCAAAAGCGTTTGAAGTTCGAAGAGCTCTTCTTTATGCAACTGAGGCTACTTCAGACCAAGCTCAACCGAAAAAAACACATTAAGGGCCATGTCTTCGAAAAAGTAGGCGAAAAATTCAACAGGTTTTTTAAAGAAAAATTACCCTTCGAACTGACTGGAGCTCAAAAACGTGTAATAAAAGAAGTCCGCTCTGACTTGGGATCAGGCATCCATATGAATAGACTTGTGCAAGGTGATGTCGGGAGTGGGAAGACCATGGTGGCGTTGATGTGCATGCTAATTGCCAAAGATAATGGGTTTCAAAACTGCATGATGGCACCTACAGAGATTCTCGCACGCCAGCACTATGCTTCTGTTCAAGAATATGTAGCTGGTCTAGGAGTCACCGTTGGCTTCTTGTCTGGCACTGTGAAAGGCAAAAAACGTAAGGAGCTACTCAAAATGTTGGCCGCTGGGGACATCGATATTCTGATTGGGACTCATGCTTTGATCGAGGACCCTGTGACATTCAAAAATCTAGGACTTGCTGTCATTGATGAACAGCATCGATTTGGTGTCGTGCAACGAGCGAAACTATGGGCAAAAAACCAAATCCTGCCCCCGCATGTCTTAGTTATGACTGCAACACCGATACCCAGAACACTTGCCATGACCCTATATGGCGACCTAGATGTCTCCGTAATAGATGAACTACCACCGGGGAGGAAACTGGTAACGACCAAGCATTTCACAGAAACCAGGCGGCCCCATGTCTTAAACTTCATGCACCACGAAATTCAAAAGGGCCGTCAAATATATGTTGTCTACCCACTCATAGATGAATCTGAAAAGTTAGATCTCCAGAATTTGAATTCGGGCTATGAGATGCTGCTTCAATACTTTCCTCCGGAAAGATTCAATATTAGCGTCCTC
>CAZMYK010000975.1:0-1679 GCA_964570435.1 uncultured Saprospiraceae bacterium
CCTTGCAGAAAATGATACAGACTATTATTTCAAATTGCACGGTGTAGATTTCTTTGGTGAAGAATCAGAAGATTTTAGCCTTATCAAGGGTTCGGCCAGCAAAGGCATCCAAGTGAGTCCTTATTGGAAAAGCATGAGGCAGTTGCGAAACAACAAGGCACATATGAAGTGGGCGATTCCAGATGAAACGAAGCCCGAAGTGACAGAATATAGGATTTATGTGGCTGAAAACTATGATGGCCCGTACCTGCCAGACACTGTTGGATTAGATCCACAGATTTTTGAAATCAAAAGGGAAATCCCATTTCGGTCTGCCTACTTCCGGATTGTTGCAGTGGACAAGAATGATGCGGAATTCAGCTCCTTTCCTCAGTTGATAGTGGGCGTAGACACCTTGGCACCAGAAATTCCAATGAATCTATCGTATACCATCGATACAACGGGGAAGGTCAACATCGGATGGGATGGGAATGATGAAGAGGACTTCATAGGATATAAGTTATTCTACAGCTTTGACACAACTGTGGATATGACCCTGGCACATAAGGGCTACTTACTTACGCCTGAATTCTCCGATACGCTAGAACTAAAGACAACAACTAGGAAGGTCTACTACAAAGCCATTTCAGTGGATGCACGTAATAATCGGTCTGAATTCTCAGAAATTCTTGTTGTCACGAAGCCAGATATCCTTCCTCCGGTAGAACCCGTTTTTACCAGTGCCAAAGGGGGACCTGCTTCCTCGCAGCTATTATGGCATCGCAGTATTAGCAAGGATGTCAAAGAACAGCGTCTATTCAGGAGAAAGTTAGGAGACGAAGAGGCCTGGACGCTTTTGAAAATATGGGATATCACCATAGATACCAGCTACCTAGACACTGCGCTCGTTGCCTTTGATAAGTATGCTTACACGCTAACGGTCATAGATAGTGCTGGAAATGAATCTGTGGCATCTAGACCAGTAATTTCAATGCCCTTACCCGATTATCGGAATTTTGATGCAAGTGCATGGCAGGCCAAAACAGTCAATGGCAATGTTCAGATAAGTCATGACTTTGATCCCAAGGAGATCAAGAAGATCTTCATCTATAGGAAAATCGCAGATGGAAACCTCTATTCTATTGCCGAGTTAGACCCAAAGGAATCCTTATTTATTGACCAAAAGATAGACAAGGACAGAGACTACTTTTACGCCATCAAGGTCATGTTTAGTGAAGGTGTTGAGACACCCATTTCTGAATTTAAAATAATTAGGATTTGAAGATACCGATCAAGACAAAGTTCTCCACCCGGTCTTCCTTTAGACCGCTCCTAACCTACTTGCTATGGTTGTTCGTAGCCGTAACTTCTTATGCTCAGAACTACCCTGTAGATCTCAACCTACAAATTCTCCCTCCACATAGTCCTGCCTTCCATACCTTTGGTCAAAGTCAGGCAGTCCAGAACAATAAGATCTTTCTATCTGCAAAGCTCAAAGATCTGGTGATTCCTAATCTAAACATTGGTTTCCAAGTCGAACTAAGAGGTCCAAATGGGTCCTTCTTATCAGACCCTAGCTTAATTGCAATGCCAAGAAACATTGTGCAGGGAATTCCGACCATGTTGAGCAACACCGACCTGAGCGATCACTTCTTTTCGATTGGGCTATCGGAAAGTCTCACAGATCAGAACGGCTTCTT
>CAZMYK010000976.1:0-1676 GCA_964570435.1 uncultured Saprospiraceae bacterium
CCTAGGTAAGTCTGAGCAAGTTACTGAGAAGACAAGTCGCGATCGCTAGAATCTGCCTGAAAGTAGGAGAATAATTGAGAATGGTATTCAAATATGGGACTTCTACGATAGCCCAATTATCGACAAGTGCCTGAAAAGGATGTACAGGGTGATTCCGACTTAGCTAAAGATATCAGTACCGTCTTAAAAAAGATGAAATTAGATGAGACAGATCTTGTGAAATTTTCCATTTCAGCGCTCAAAGCCCTGTAGTGGAGCAAGTGGACGACAGGATAAACTTAAGGCACTAGGGTCCTTTGCAGAATATGCCATCTCAAGCCCTGCTTGCTTGCAAGTAGGGCGATAGCCAAGAAAAAATCAAAGGACTATTGAGCTTGTTTTTCTAAAAGTCTGAATCCATTTCCATGAATATTGACGATTTCTAGATCCTCATCCTTACTTAGATACTTTCTGAGCTTTGTGACGAATACATCCATAGACCTAGCTGTGAAGTAGTTGTCCTCTCCCCAGATCTTTGTAAGTGCGATCGATCGTGGCAGAACATCATTCTTGTAAATACAGAAAAGCCTAAGCAAGTGAGCTTCCTTAGGAGAAAGTTTATCTTTTTCTTCTCCGTTAAAGGTAAGAATCCTAAGAGGGTAGTTAAAGTGATACTTTCCAACATGGAATTCCTTTGTTTCGTCCTCTGCTTCTTCCGCCTTAGCGCTTCTTTTAAGAATTGCTTGCACTCTGTACAGTAGTTCTTCAGAGTTAAATGGCTTAGAAATGTAGTCATCAGCACCTATCTTGAATCCTTCTAAGACGTCTTCTTTGAGCGTCTTAGCTGTCAAAAATATGATAGGAGTTTCCTTGTCCTTCAGCCTAATATCTTTGGCAAGTGTAAAGCCGTCCTTCTTAGGCATCATGACATCTAGAATACATAGATCGTACTCAGATTTGTTGAATTCACTTAGCCCCATTTCCCCATCTGTGGCTAAATTGACCTCGTAATCGTTCATTTCCAAGTAAGATCTTAGAACGTCTCCGAAGTTTTGATCGTCTTCAACTAGTAGTATTTTAGCGTTCATCTATCGTAAAGTTTTGTACTATTATTCTATTAAGACGAATGAAAACGAAATAGTCACCTGTTTTGGTGCGGTAAAAAAACAATAAATTTTGAACCCTTACCAAATTCGCTTTGAACATTTATCCGACCATTGTGTGCTGTCACTATCGCTTTTACATAACTCAAGCCTAGTCCGAAACCCTTTACATCGTGAATATTCCCAGTATGCACTCTGTAAAACTTATCAAAAATATGTTTTCTGGCCTCATCCTTCATACCTATTCCATTATCACTTACGCTGATTTGAAGGCCATTAGCTTTATTGTTTGTGCCCAAAATAATCCTTGGACGCTCAGGTGTGTACTTTATAGCATTGTCTAGCAAGTTATGAATAATATTACTTAAATGCGTCTCGTCCCCCATGATTTTTGGATTTTCTGCATTGAAATCTAGAGTTATTTCACCTTCCTTGGCTTCTAATTGCAATCTTCCATGGTTCGCCGCTTGCGACATAATCGAGTGGATATCAACCTCAGTAACATTGAGGCTAAAGTCTCGCTTGTCTAAGACTGCCATCTGAAGGACTTTCTCCACTTGACTTAGCATTCGGTTGTTTTCTTCCTTAATAATA
>CAZMYK010000977.1:0-1671 GCA_964570435.1 uncultured Saprospiraceae bacterium
ATTGAATGCCTTGTGAATATGGAAGTACCTTATAAAGGGTTCCCTTAGCATGCCGAAGGTGGCATCATCTCCAGAATTGCAGTCCGTTGCCACAGGGTCGAGCAAGATCGCCTTCACAACAGCAGCCATGTCACCGCGAACACCAGCTCCATTGTCATTAAATATTGAAGCAACTCGATCTATGTACGCAGGGGACGGATTAGAAGTGACCAGTCGTTGAATTAGTAGCTTGGAAATAAAGGGTCCTACGTTATCGTGTTGGAATAAGTTGTCTAGCGCATCGCTAATATCTGCATTACCGTCTATCGGAAATCTGTCCGGTACTTGGGTATTATTTAATAAGTTCTTGACTCCTGGTTCATGGAAGTCTTCCCACATGACCAAGTCATCCAAGTAACTAGTGTCATTCCGCGCTCCACCAAAAAAGTACATTCCATCGGCCCAAGTCAGGCCCGTAAAGATCTTGGAGAATTCGGAAATATCGTCATTGTCGTAGGTTGGAATAGGGTTGTTTTGCGGGTCTAACTTTTGACTACCGTCGTTATTGAGCTCGAAAAGACCTATGGTGAAAAGCTGCATTACCTCGCGGGCATAGTTCTCATCGGGGAAGCGATTCTCTTCTAAGTCTGTCTTTGGGTTGCCTGTATAGGTCAGATAAACTCCCATCGAGGGATGGTAGGTTACCTCTTGCAAGATGTCCCTATAATTCCCAAAAGCATTCCTCATCAAAATGTCATAGTAGTTTGCCAAGGCATAGGAGGAATTACCAAAAGAAGACTTTTCAGAGATAACCAGGATTTCGCTAAGCGCCATGGCCACTCGTTGCCTTAGTAAGTCGTTATTTGTCATGTGGTAGTTCCACCAAGAATATTCCCAGTACAGGTATCTGGCAGCACCATCAAAGGTGCCGAGCGCTGCGTAAGTTTCACCTAGGTAGCCTTCGACGATTTGTGTCAATGTTTGCGGCACGGTGATTCCCATTTGGGTGTCGATCCAGTCCTCCATTCCCATCGTAGTCACGGCTTGGATATCATCTAGGTTGTATCCTAGTGAAGCTTGTGAAAGGAATCTGGCAGCGGCATTTTCATTGGGAAGGTAGCCGCCTTGGCTAAGCGTGGAACTTGGGTCTGATTGCTCATCACTACTGCTAATAGCGACGCTTTCTTGTCCACCAAAACCGATTACGATAGTGTCTGCTTGGCCACTCATCGTTAAGCCAATTAGTGAAAAGAAAAGGATTAACTTATTTCTCATCTGCAAGCTGCTTCTTAAGGCTTTCTAATTCGGACCTTAGTGCCTTATTTTCTTCGGACAACTCAATAGTGTGCTGCCAAAGCCACTCAATCTGCTCAACAATTGAGGCATCCATTTCACGAACATCATAACCTTCTTCGACCAAGGTCTTCGCAGAAGGCATGTTGAACAAGTGAGAATCGTTGTCAATGCTTTCTTGCACAGTGCCTATACTAGGAGTCTGTGAGAAAGAGTGATCTCTCCAATCATCCTCAGTTTTTACAGCAACTTTTACCTTTTCCGTCATGACCCCGTTTTGAACATATAGGTTGTATATGCCAGGAGTCGAGATCTGAGTGGTGTCACCGATAACGACTTTTCCACTGGCTTTTAGGACCATTAAATCTTGCGCGGAACCATAATTAAGAAAACCGCAAA
>CAZMYK010000978.1:0-1670 GCA_964570435.1 uncultured Saprospiraceae bacterium
TATTTTTGAATATTGTTGAAGACTTGATCGTCTCTAAGCTTTAACACCTTTTGAACAAACTGTGCAATGCGAAGGTTCGCTTGGTGTGGTATTAATATCTTGATATCTTGAGGAGACAGACCAGCTGTACTTAGTGATTCCATGATCACCTCTGGAAATTTACTGACGGCTTTCTTAAAAACAAGTTGACCGCTCATATTAGGGTAAACCAAACCTTCATCCAACATTTTCTGAGTGACAAATATCTCCCCATAACGCTCGTCACTAGGATAGCCAAATTTCTCTTTTCCAAGATGATAACCACCGTGTGAACCAGGATTGATCATGGCAAGTTCCTCAGCATGCGTTCCATCTGAATGGAGGTGCGCAGCCAGGACTCCTTCTTCTCTGTCTGAAGCCTGCACTACAACTGCACCAGCCCCATCACCAAAGATTACCGTAACTCCCCTGCCATCCGTGGAATAATCTAAGCCCATAGAATGCATTTCTGCACCCACTAGCAGAACATTCTTGTACATTCCGGATTTAACAAATTGATCCGCAACAGTTAATCCGTATACAAAACCAGAACATTGGTTTCTTATATCGAGGGCACCTATTTCAGTATTTGTTATTCCTAGTTCTCGCTGCAAAAGAACACCACAACCAGGGAAATAGTAGTCAGGGCTTAGGGTCGCGAAGATGATGAAATCGATATCCTCTTTAGAAATTCCTGCCCTTTCGATCGCAATTTCAGAAGCCCGAGCTCCCATGGTAGTCGTAGTTTCTTCGTGCTTCTTCCCGTACCGCCTTTCCTTGATTCCTGTTCGCTCTTGAATCCACTCATCTGAAGTATCCATCACCTTTTCTAAATCCTTATTCGTTACTACATTTGCTGGGACATATTTTCCAATGCCTGCGATCTTACTTGAGTACATTATTATCCATTTTATTACCGTAATTTATAAATTCTTAATGACAGCTACTTCCCTTTTTACTGCTTTTTCACCTTGCTAGCATTATACATCGAAAATAAATAAGTACTTTGTAGTATGGATCACCGTACGAATAAGGAAAAATTAAGCAGGGAAATTGTTGCCCTACTTTTGAAACTTGCTCGCAAGGATGACAACTTTGATGAAAAGGAATTTGCCTTCATACTGCAAGTATGTTCAGCGATGGATATTACTCCTGAAGAGATGAGGCATATACAAATGAACCTTGAAATCTATGAGTTCTCCCCCCCAAAGAATGAGCAAGAGCGGATGACCGTATTGTACTACCTGCTTTTTTGCATGAAGATCGACCAAGAAGTATCTGAGGAGGAGATCATCCTAGTGCAAAAAATGGGATTCCGATTAGGCTTCAGGCAGCAACTTACTGACGACTTAATCACCTCTGTGAAAAATCACACAGAAGACAAAATGCCTGAAGACGAGCTAATTCGCAATCTACAGAAATATCTAAACTAGCTCCGTGAGAACGCTGCGACAGAAATTGGGAATTAAAGTTGGCCACAAAATTCACTTGATTAATCCACCAGACAACTACTTACAGCTCTTAGGTGACCCACTACCTAAAAATACAGTACACGCTTCAAAGAACATGGACTTCGTTCATTTTTTCACAAACAGCCTTGAAGAACTTGAAAGCGGCCTACCAATCTTGCAAGATCAGATTGTCAGTGACGG
>CAZMYK010000979.1:0-1667 GCA_964570435.1 uncultured Saprospiraceae bacterium
ATACTTTTCGAAATTAATGGTTTCCATCTAAAAATTGTTTGAAGATTGTAAATATATAATTCTTCTTTAAAATCTAATAATTAGATACACATTACAAAAAATCATAATATATTAGCAAAAAATTAGTCTTATGCAAGTTCGAACGAATCCTCCAAAAGCCAGAACCGTATCAATTACTATTATTGCTGTTGCTACTGCTATGGGATTGTTTCATTTTCAAGGATTGTCTGAATATGTCGTATGGTTGTTGCTTGGCGCTTATATTTTATTGCTTCTAGGCACCTTATACAAAGGACTTTAAAAAAGGATAAAAACTTTGCTCCCTTAGTATTTTTCAGACAAACGACTCTAACCGTACCTCCCCAAAGAAAAATTAACTCCTAGCTCTTCATGCTATATGAAACAAAAAAAATAAAGCACAAGAATAATCTCATGCTTTATTTAATTTGCCTGAAAGGCAAGTTTATTTATTCTATTTCCAGCTAGCTAAAAATGATTACAACTTAGCTAGAATGCTATTCAACGTAGCACTTGGTCTCATGACACTAGCCATCTTCTCTTCATTAGGTAAGAAATATCCTTCCATATCGATTCCAGTTCCCTGGACTTCATTTAATTCTTGGACGATTTTGCTCTCGTTTTCTGTCAAATCAGAAGCTATTTGAGAAAATAAAGACTGCAATTCAGAATCAGCAGTTTGATTTGCTAATTCTTGAGCCCAGTACATAGCAAGATAAAAGTGGCTTCCTCTATTGTCTAATTCATTGACCTTTCTAGATGGAGATTTTCTGCTCGCTAATACCTTCTCTGTAGCTTTATCTAACGCTTCACCTAATACCCTGGCTTTAGAATTGTCATTGACCTCTCCATAATGATCTAGTGATACTGCCAATGCTAGGAACTCCCCTAATGAATCCCATCTCAAGTGATTCTCTTTGACCAGTTGCTGGACGTGCTTTGGAGCTGATCCTCCTGCTCCTGTTTCAAACAATCCTCCTCCATTCATCAATGGTACGATAGAAAGCATTTTAGCTGATGTACCTACTTCTAATATTGGGAAAAGATCAGTATTGTAATCTCTTAATACATTTCCTGTTACAGAAATAGTATCCTCACTATTTTTGATTCTTTCTAACGATCTATTTGTCGCATCGAATGGAGTCATAATCGTAATGTCCAAGCCACTCGTATCATGTTCTGGTAAGTATGTATTTACCTTATTGATCAATTCTCTATCGTGTGCTCTCTTTTCGTCTAACCAAAAGATTGCTGGCGTATTACTTGCTCTCGCTCTAGTCACGGCTAATTTGACCCAGTTTTGGATAGGTGCATCTTTTGTCTGACATGCTCTCCAGATATCTCCTGCCTCTACTTCATGACTCATCAATACATTGCCATTATTATCTACGATGCTTACAGTACCTTCTGATGAGATCTCAAATGTCTTGTCATGTGAACCATACTCTTCTGCTTTTTGAGCCATTAGCCCTACATTAGGTACAGTACCCATAGTCGTGGGATCAAAAGCTCCATTTTTCTTACAGAAATCAATAGTCGCTTGATAAATACTAGCATAACTACTGTCAGGAATCACTGCTTTTGTGTCTTGTGTTTCTCCAGCTGCATTCCACATACATCCACTCGTACGGATCATAGCGGGCATCGAT
>CAZMYK010000980.1:0-1663 GCA_964570435.1 uncultured Saprospiraceae bacterium
CTGGTAACGCTGTTTCTGAAGAAACGATTGCTCAAATCCTAGATGATAATGGAGGAGCAGCGAGTTCTAAAATCAGTTCTGCTTCTATGACTAAGGATCAGGGACCTCTCCAATTCCTTGAAGATCTTGTTCCTAGCAATGTTATCGAAGCAATGGGCAGCAACGGAGCCATGCTGAAAGTGATCTTTTTTGTTGTTTTCTTCGGCATATGTATGCTCCTTATTAAGAAGGAGCATCGTGATCCCTTGCATAATTTTTTCGTTGGACTCAATGAGGTGATTTTGAAAATGGTGGATCTGATCATGTTATATGCGCCAATTGGTGTATTCGCTCTACTGGCTAACTTGGTGGTCAGTACCACAAATCCAGACCTTTTCATCGCCTTGGGAATGTATGCTATCACCGTTGTCATAGGACTCGGATTAATGCTAGGTTTTTACCTTACCATTGTCAAGTTTGTTACAGGAAGATCACCGGGCTTCTTTTTTAAAGGTATTGGTCCCGCGCAGCTAGTTGCCTTTTCGACTAGTTCTAGTGCTGCCACCTTGCCTGTTACAATGGAGCGAGTAGAGGAACATCTTGGAGTAGAAGAGGAAGTCACTTCTTTTGTTTGTCCAGTAGGAGCGACGATTAATATGGATGGTACGAGCCTATATCAGGCTGTCGCTGCTGTATTTATAGCGCAAGCTCTGGGATTTGACTTAAGTGTGGGTATGATTGCCACCATTCTAGCCACATCTGTTCTAGCATCAATAGGGTCAGCTGCAGTTCCTGGGGCTGGTTTAATTATGTTGATTATAGTTCTGCAGTCTATTAATTTCCCTGCAGACAAGCTAGCCATTGGTATTGCGATGGTGATGGCTGTGGATCGTCCACTTGACATGTTAAGGACTGTAATTAATATTTCCGGAGATGCAACTGTCTCCATGGTTGTGGCAAAGCGTGTTGGTAAATTAGGGGATCCAGATGTCAAAAATTGGGATGACAACTACGCAGCGTAGTAGTAGCTACCACTAACTTAAAGACAGAATTGGTCATTTTTGGGGTAACCTTTCTAAGATGCAAAATATTTGAAAGTGTGCAATTTTGCGCAAGTCTTTCAAATCAGATAAAAATGTATCAAGTTACAAAAGTATTTATATGCATGGTTTTACTTTCTATGAGTCTAGGCAGTTGTCTCAAGATAGAAACCAAAAGTAAGGCAGAGAAGGCAAATGACGACCTTCAAGGAGCTTGGGTTTTGGAAACCTTTATGATCAATGGTAACACCGTCCCAAGTGGAGATGAGGATATCACCATGAGTTTCTTAGCAAGCGAGTCGTTTCCAAATGAAGGAAAAATGACAACTCTTCAGCCGGGCAATCCTGCAACTTCTAGTGATTATGCCATAACTGAAGATGCCACAGCTATGCGAGTTGAAGGAAAGTTAAATCATTTTCTTGTTGATGATGATTCTCTTGAAATTTGGGAAGTATCCACTGATGAATTTGGTCGGGAAGTTAAGCTAGAACTTAAGCTTAGGCGCTAAGTCCACATTTTCCCTATACTTCGTGTGGCAAATTCGGAAATAGATCTTGGTGTCTTAACTTCCACATCTCGTCGAGTCGGTCCTTTAGAGGGCTTTGAGCCCTCTAAAGGAAAATTGCACCACAACTTTTTCATT
>CAZMYK010000981.1:0-1660 GCA_964570435.1 uncultured Saprospiraceae bacterium
ATAATTTTATTACAAACCAAGGTCCCGTTGTCCGCATTGGTCATAATCACAAGACCCCTATTGGATTCTGGAAGCAGTACTATGATCGCTGCAACACCCATGTCATTTCCCCCATGCTGGATGGCATATTCACCATTGCTGAGGTCATTAACCATCCTCCAACCCAGACCCTGATTAAGGTTAGGATTGATTGCGGCGTGCTTCTCCACCATTTGCAGGTAGGGTTGCTGAGCAGTTCTTACCTTTTCTAGGATGTAAATGCCAAACCTTGTCATGTCACCTGCAGTAGTAATCAGGTCATCAGCTGCACTAGCGAATACCGAGTGATCTTCGACTTCATAGGACTTCCCCTTGGTGTCAAAAGCCCCACTAAATAAGCTTTGATTTCGGATGCCATCCCAAGTGTGCATGGTGCTAGTCATTCCAAGAGGTTGGAATAAGATAGAATCTGCAAGTTGATGCAAGTCTGCTCTTTGCCTTTTTTCGATCGTCCTTTGCAGGTACTCCATTCCCTCGCCAGAATAATTGTAAGTGCTCCCTGGGTCCGCTGAAAAGGTCAATTTTTCAGTAGGGTGGTCCCACCTCCAGTTGTTGCTGAATCCGGATTGCTGAGAAAGTAAGTGGAAGGGAGTAAGTAATTTGTGCCGCTCGTCACCCTGAAGATCTGGATCTACAAAATCATTAAATACAGGTTCATCCAATTTCAAGCTGCCTTCCTCGACCAACTTAAGTGCTGTGGCCGTAAATACAACCTTCGTTACGGAGGCAACATTGAAAAGCATGTTGCTTGGGGCAGCTTCGCCCATTTGGGAGTTCCCATAAACTTTTTCTAGAATGACTTCTCCATCAGCAAACAAACCTAGACCCACGTTGGGCACATTCAATTCCTTTTGCCAGATGGGGATTAGGGAATCAAGTAGGCTGGCATTCATGTCTTCGATGACCCTAGTACTTTCTCTCTTATCGGTTATAGTGCAAGCTTCTAGGAAAATGGAAGCCAGCAAAAGCACATAAAATATTCGTCTCATATTCATGGTGGAAAATTACTTGATATCATGGTGTCTAGGGTCTCAAAAGAAGATAATGAGACAAAATAGCGTTACTTATTGGCAATTTGATACTCCTTTGGAGTCTGTCCGACATGTTTTTTGAAAATCCGATAGAAGCTTGCCTTGGACGTGAACCCAGAATCACTTGCAAGTGCCATCATAGTATACTTTTCTAAGGCGCTTGTTCTCAGCTTAGCCTTCATATCTTCCACCCTGAATGCATTAACATAGTCGTTGAAGTTGGTCTGCAAGCCTTCGTTGATGAATCTCGATAGCTTTTTATCAGTGATACCTAGCCTATTGGACAGACTCGATAGTGACAATTTTTCATCCTTGAAGACCTCATGTTCTTTCATCAGGAGGATCAGTTTTGATTTAATAGCAGAAACTTCATCCTCCGACATTAAAGTTTGAGTACTGGTCTTTGTAAGCTTGTAGAAGGGTAGGAGGGTTTTCGATTGGCCAAAGACATTCAAGGCAATGACAAAGGTGATCAAGGTTAAAAGAAGCAAGGTGACGTAGCCTCCATCAAAACTAGAAATAATGCCTATGATTTGCAGTGACCTAAGAATAGTATCTACAAGAATAACAAGGAGCACCGCTGTAAGCAA
>CAZMYK010000982.1:0-1659 GCA_964570435.1 uncultured Saprospiraceae bacterium
TGATGACATTTGGGCGAACATTGTTCAATTGACTTAGTTGGTCCAATGGAACCACTGTATTTAAACCATCATTACCACCTGCAAGATAAACCAAGACGATTATATTATCATTTGCTGGTGCTGCTGAGAGCGCCGCAGTTAAGGGTGAAAAACCCATAGCTTTAGCACCTATTCCTCCTGCTAGCGAAGGCACCACAACTCCAGCACCTGTATATTTTAGAAAATTTCTTCTTTTCATTTTTAAAAGTTTTTTAAAGGAAAAATAGGTTTACATTAAATGATACTCAGCATATTGAAGCACGCGTTGCATCATCCACTTTAGTCGATCTTCTACTATGCGCCGATTGTCATCTGTTGGACTGTTCTGAAATTCCAGCCAGGCATTCGTCCAGTAGTAATCTTGCGCTTGGCCTGAAAGTAGGATATTTTTCAGCCTTGCCTTAGCATTGACATTGATATCCGAACCAAAAAGCAATGATGTAATTTGGTCTAATAGCATATTGGGATCTTCGGGGTTATCGAGTCCTTCAGCGAATCTAATAAAGTTCGCAGGAATAGGTTCCGTCCGATTCCAAAAACCCCAATACACCAGGGAGTCCGTATGAATTCCCCTAGTTGTTATTGTATTAGTTGTAATCCAGCCTTTGTCATAATTTGGTTGCTGGTAGTAGGCTTGCCAACCGGCAACATTGGGAGGATCGCCTATTTGCAGTCCTATATTGTGCATCGACCATACCATAGATGACTTCAATTCTGACCTGTCAAAATCATTGAAGTAGTCAGGCACTTCCATATCCAAGGTCCGCCATAGTCCTAGTAGGTGGTTAGCAGGATCCTTAATGAATGAGCCTTTCACATTAATGTCATAGAAGTGTTCACTTGTAAATAGTGCCTCTAATACGGGCTTAACTACATAGTCACTATCCCTTAGTATCTGAGCAAGTGGCTCTATAATATTCTTGTCCACTTCAGCGGAAATCTCTGGGTAGACAAAGTAACTATATATTTTTCGGCACAGAAACATGGCACATTCTTGGTTGTCGAAGATCATGTCTAGAAGGTCATCCAGCTCATCCATTCCTGCATCCCCATCTCTGCCTTCTATCACTCTGTTTCCATAAAATTCAGAAAACTGCTTATCACTGGTATCGTGTCTCCACTGATCATAGATCATCTCCATCGCTGGATACGTCACTGTCCATCCAGTTAAGATTTTTGCGGCCATTTGCACATCACCCTCTGTGTAACCCGCATTTGGCCCCTTACCTATCGTAAATAATTCTTGTAATTCCCTTGCATAATTCTCATCTGGAGCGTCCTTATTGTTCGAAGCCCCATTCAGGTAGTATAACATTGTGACGTCATAGGTCATCTTCTTCATAAGCGTTTTAATATCGCCCATTTGATATTCCCTCAATAATTCAAGGTACCTATAAGAACCTGTTCCATAGAATGTTCCCCACCATTCTGTTACAAGGTGGTTGTGCCAGAACAGCAGCATTTTCTCCGTAATCGAATGACCTTGGTTAAGTATGTTATCAATCCAGTGCCGCTTCAAAGACATAATTCGACCACCATTGTAGTCGTTATATCCCGTTTCATTCACCCATGTTTCTCCCCAGGCAATATCAGGATCGAAAACGCCTTCTTCATCATTAT
>CAZMYK010000983.1:0-1659 GCA_964570435.1 uncultured Saprospiraceae bacterium
AATTAGAAACCATTCGAGCTGCCCTGCCTGGTTATCAGTTTGAAGTCATTTCGAATCAAGGCACCTTTATCAAGAATGCTGTAGATGAAGTACAAGAAACGGCATTGATTGGAATCGCGCTGGCCGTCGTAGTCCTATTTTTCTTTTTGTACAGGTTGGGAACTACTTTGATCATTAGCATTGCGATACCGATTTCGATTATTGCAACATTTACGTTAATGTACTTTAATGGGCTGACCATCAATATTATGACGCTTGGAGGATTGGCCTTGGGAGCCGGAATGCTAGTGGATAACGCGATTGTCGTTCTTGAGAATATTTTTAGAAATCATGAGTCAGGAGCAGATGCAAAGACAGCTGCGGTGCAGGGAACGGCTGAGGTGGGTGGTGCCATTACGGCATCTACCTTAACGACAATCATAGTCTTCCTCCCTGTGATCTATTTGCAAGACGCCGCAGGAGAGTTGTTCAAAGATCAAGCCTGGACCGTGGCATTTTCCTTACTCTCCTCGCTCTTCGTTGCCATTTTCGTGATCCCTATGTTGTACCACCGATTCTACAGAAAGCGAACACTGCCAGCAAAATCAAAGTCCTTGAAGTTGACTGCATACGGTCTTGTACTTCGCAAGTTACTAAGGTTCCGTTGGCTCATTATTCTATTTGCAGCCTTATTAGTAGGTGGAGCGGCGAGCATTTTCTCAACGATAGGCACCGAATTCATGCCTAGTGCCACGAGCAATAAGTTTAGAATGGATGTAGTCATGCCGGAAGGCACCATCGTAGAAAGGACTGCAGCCACCATCGGAAACGTGGAAGAGATTATACAGGAAGGTTTGTCCAAGGATCTCAAATTTGTCTACAGCCATATTGGGCCTAAGACCAATCCTGGAGGAGGTGAAGCAACTTTATTTCAAGGCGAACATACGGCAACAGTCGAAGTTGCCTTGATTGACAGCACAAGACTAGGGACTAAGAAAGTGGTTGCAGCCTTGGACGAGGCATTTAGTGGCATACCGGGTGTCAAATTCTCTTTTTCTGCTGAAGCTTCTTCCTTGAGCAGTATTCTGAGAGAAGAGGAAGCTCCGCTACTCGTTGAAATTAAAGGGGAAGATCTAGCCGTCATTGAAACACTGACTGAATCTGCAAAGGCAAGAATGGAAACAATTCCAGAATTGCTGAATCTGCAGACTTCTATAGAACAGGGAGCTCCGGAGGTCGAAATTCTCTTTGACAGATTTAAACTAGGGCTCTACAACTTGGATATGAATGACGTCATTGGGCAAATTCAAGATCAACTCAAGGGACAAAGTATTGGCAGGCTTGAAAAGTCGGGTGAGATGATCGACATCGAATTGCAATTACCTGAACAAGGGATCAAAGCTTTTGAAAGTATGACCATCAAGGGTGATAAAAAATTATACCGCCTGGATGAAATAGCGAACTTGACCACTTCTTCTGCGGCACGGGAAATCCATCGAAGAAATCAGACTAGGATAGGAAAGGTTTATGCCCAGGCAAATGAAGAGCAGCCTTTAGAATTTTTAGCGCAAAAAATTCGGCAGGAATTAGAGCAGGTAGACCTGCCACCGAACTATAGTATCATGGTTGCTGGAGATGAATTGCGAAGGCAGGAGTCGCTTAAGAGCTTGACTTTCTCAC
>CAZMYK010000984.1:0-1657 GCA_964570435.1 uncultured Saprospiraceae bacterium
ATATTAAGGAGATACAAGGAAAATGTCATTAGGAAGTTTCGAAAGACAAAGGTGGATGAATTCATAATAGCACCAGTAATGAAGGGGTGGTTCTTAACTGCTATGTATATTTTTGAATACTGCCTAATTAAGGAAAAAACGATACCCACCACAAGGACGAAGACCAAACCTATGCGAACTTTTAGTATCAGCTCATTATCACTCGCCACTTCTAAAATATTTATCCCAACTTTCAGTAGAACATTCCATGTAAGGAAGATAACGAGACCTAATCCCAGCAGGTAGTAAATGCTTAGTCGCAAGACCTTCCAAAAGTAATTTAATCCACCATTCCAAAATGGACGTAGAGCAATATAACTGTTGCGAGACACTACGGCATATAAAATTCCCGCATTTGCATAAACACTAAAAAGAAAGTAGAATATAAAGATGATGAAAATCAATATAAGTAAAGGGCTTAGTCCATCACCGTGGTTATTCAAAAACTCAAGCACCATACTAATGTCGAATCCTTCAGTGGCATCCAAGACCTCTGATTCCTGCATCTTGGTCTTAAAATAGTTGGTATAGGGCGAGGTCACTACAAAGGTAAATACCAAGTTAGCTAGATACAAGAAGAGGATCGGCCATCGGTACTTTAGAATGGACCTCCAAGCATTCATGTATGCACTAAGCATTTTCTTCATAACTAGCTGAGAAAATTTAGAAAATCCAATAAATGCTGCATGCCTACCTTGAACCTAGAGGTGTACTTCTTATATGCTGTCGAAGTCTTTGGAAGGATTGCATTGTTAAGTACGTTCTTCTCTAAATCAAGCTTCCTCTGAGGATCTAGTTGTACTTTGAATGTAGATGGTTCTCCCATTACTGTTACTTCTGTACTGCGGCTTGCCCCATCCCAAAGTACAAGATTAGTAGTCCCATCATCCATCACTATCAATATTTCAAGTGGGAGAATCAACTCTCCCAGCCGCTCCACAATCACCCTGCTGACCACCTGTTTCTCATCAGCATTTCGACCATATTCAAGGCAGTCTTCAGTGTCCTTGATGAAGCCTCCTTTCCAACCAAGTTCAGCGGTCTTAATATTTCGGACTGTATAGTCACATTCCACGGAACCATATAAGGCTTGGTCGAAAAACTGTTCCAGATCCAACTTTACCTCACTCAGAAATGCGGAGTCAAGTTCACTTTTGAAGGTGTTTACAAAGTCACTTCCACTTGGGTGGTGAAACTTCCAGGTCTCAAAGTACTTCTTCATGACCTTGTCCATTTTTTCAAGGCCAATGATTCCTTCAAGGGTTTTCAACATACTAGCTGTTTTGTTATAAGCAATGGGACTATAACCACCATGGGTGAAATCCCGAGCCTTAAAACTATTGTCAGCAATTTTTGGATTTTGGGAAGACCAGAATTCATACCTGTTGTACTCTTCATTTCCCAATTGGATGCCTGCTACATCTAGAAGAGAGGTTTTCTCTCCATAATACTCATCCAAAATTCTCCCCTCATAGTAGGTAGTGATACCCTCGTCCATCCAAGGTTCTTCTTGCTCATGCGAGGCAAGCATCTGCATAAAATACTGGTGAACAAACTCATGAACTATCAGAGTTTCTGGTGCCTTGATTCCGGCAGGTAGAATATTGGAGCAAATCGA
>CAZMYK010000985.1:0-1654 GCA_964570435.1 uncultured Saprospiraceae bacterium
TGTCCTTGGTCAACATCGCCTATGCATTCAATGGTCTCTTCTGGGATGGTCGGGTAGAAACCCTGGAAGAACAAGCCTTCCTTCCAGTAGAAGATCCCTTGGAACTAGTAGAAGATTGGGCAAATGTGGAAGATAAACTTCGTAACAGCGAACGCTATCGTAAGCTCTTTAGGAAGGCCTTTGGGATTTCAAATTCGATGGAGATCAACAGAGGCCTTGCAGTCAAGGCTATCGCTCAATTCGAACGGATAATCATTAGTGGAGACAGTAAGTTTGATAGAGTAGAATTTGGAACCAACGCTGCCTATACCAACTCAGAGCTGAACGGGAGGGAGATGTATTATGATAATGATCCGATGTTCCCGGACGCAGAATGTGGTCATTGTCACAATGGAGCCTTGCTTACGACACAAATGTACTTTAATAATGGAATTGAGGCTGTTGATGACCTTAATGGCTTCCCAGATAAGGGTAGGGGAGAAGTAACTGGCCTGCTCTTCGACAACGGAAAGTTTAGGGCTCCTACCTTGAGAAATATAGTGCTGACCGCTCCATATATGCATGATGGCCGCTTTGAAACATTGGAAGAAGTAGTAGATCATTACAATTCCGGTGGCCACTTTGCAGAAAACCTAGACCCACTAATTCTAAACTTGGGACTTAGTGAAGAACAGAAGGCCGATTTGATCTCGTTCTTGCATACAATGACTGATACTTCCTATCTGAAGAATCCATTTGTCGTGAATCCGTTCAAATAAAAATGGTATAAACTTCATACAGAATAATATTTTTCGAACACTTTTCTGAGTTTTGTTGATTCTTAACCCTTACAAATAGTGGTTTTCTAGTGCATTTAGAACATATTACATATTTAAATATATAACATTATCTTATTTTTGTACTTGCCGTAGCCGAATAAATTCAAGATCATTGTATTGTGAAGGGAAAGTAAGGTGAAGAGAGCTTAAAAAAAGAGATTGAGTTTTAGTTATTATATAACATTCTTGGTAGAATAAAAAAAGATTTATATCTACTTTGGATATGTTCATGGGATTATAATTTGCATAAGTTAGTCGTATCTGCTGCGACTAACTTTTTTTTTGCCCTAATGCAACCTAGGCAGAGGCAAGTCTTTATTTCTCGCTCATTCATGCCGCATGCCTACTCCAACTCAAAACGCCAAGTCTTGCTATTTGAATCCAATGCTTTCTAAGATTTTACTAGTAGCCAAATTATTCTCAGTCTTGCCAAAGATCAAGTAAAGCCAGATTAATTGCAGTCCATTTTACCATGTGGCCATTTCTGATCACTTCAAGAAAAGAACATCGCATAATATTTACTGTCTTTGATCATATGCAGAACAGATATTGTGCAGATCATAAAAATTCCAATTAAATTCGAGGAAATTAAGTATTTTTCGAAATTAGCGTTCAAGAGTATAATAATAGTAAATTTGAAAATTGTCGGACACGTCTTACCGTATTGGACAATTTTATCTGAAAACTCAAAAATAGGAAGAAATGTATTTTAACTCAAAGGGAGATGCAGAGGTCACCTACGATGCCATTGTTGTGGGATCAGGAATAAGTGGTGGCTGGGCAGCCAAGGAACTCGCAGAAAAGGGGCTCAAAACTGTTGTTTTAGAAAGAGGAAG
>CAZMYK010000986.1:0-1654 GCA_964570435.1 uncultured Saprospiraceae bacterium
TTGTCGGTATTCGAACATTCTATTAGACATACCTTGTTTCTCATGCTATCAGGAATCGATGCAGGCGCTCTAAGATGGATTTTCATAGGTCTGTGCAGAGGGGTGTCATCTTTCCCAAGATGGTAGACACTGGTGAGATAATCGCTATCAGTGCTGTTCACATATAGGTATAGGTCCTGATAAAGGCTGCTGTCTGGAAACAGTATCTCCATTTCATTGTAATTAACAATATTGGCCTCAGAGTGGGGTAGGAAGTAATTGAAAACCCGAGGAACAGGTTCAGACATCTCAGCCCTTCTAGAAACCTGAAAATTCAGAACGGAAGTATTTCCTTGAAAGTCTGACACTTGGATTTCTATCTGCTTCTTCTTTTTTTCAAAGAGTGGGATGATCGAAAGTGAATCTGAATAGATGGGTATCAGGTTTCCATTGACTACGAAGCATCTATGAAATCTTGCCTTGGTCTTCTTGAACCTCTTGTAGTCTATATGGGCATTAATGTATCGAGTATCGGAAAATGAAATTGAATCAAAGTGACAGAAGTACCTTTCCTTACCATCTTCTAAGAGTCTAATGGAATACACACCATTCTTATTGTATCCTGAATTCATGGGATCATAAGTCTGGACTGCGATCCCTACCCTCCATGCACCTATTGCTTGATCTGCAAGTGAGTAGGATCCAGAGCCAGTAGAAACTGGCTTTAAGATTTTCTCACTAATTTCTTGCAATTTGTCATCCAGCCCTGATATTTTTATGTGACTTATTAGTGGAGGAGCTTTGTCGCTTGGCTTGATACCGTAGCGCATAGGATTTAGTGGTGCTTCAGATTTCGTGTCTCTGATTTCAAAGTGCAAGTGGGGTCCATAGGAGTTTCCCGAATTTCCCATATTCCCAATCACCTCGCCTTTTAAAAGCACTAATGTGTTGCTATCCAGGTTTTCGTCAATTTCAAAACGCTCTTGTGATTCTTGTATTTTGCATACAACAGAATCTAGCTTGGGGGAGAAATTTCTAAGATGTCCATAAACACTGGTGTAACCATTAGGGTGGTCGATGTAGACAGCATTACCATATCCAGTCCTACTTACTTTGATTCTTGAAACAAAGCCCTCTGCTGTAGCTAAGATGCGATCACCTGAACTGCGATTTTTGGACTTGATGTCGATACCCATATGGAAGTGATTGCTTCTCAACTCTCCAAACGTTCCAGCTAGTTTGATTTCATGATCAACAGGGGAAGCGAATTGCTGAGCGACTAGGAAGTTGCTACACATTAATATGCATATGGTAAGTTTTGTAATTCTCACGGACTTATAGTTGTCTTAGTTTCTGACTAATTTCTTTGTTAATCTTTACAAGACCCTTGAAAAGATCGTCTTCTTGCGCTAGTTCCTTAATTTGTTGCCTTAGTTTCTCATTGGCCCGCAGGTGATGATTAGCTAGCTCATATGCTTGTTTGCTGAACCACCTGCGATTTTGATTGCTCCTTCTTAGCTCAATTCTTTTGCGAACAGTCTTGTCCCTTAAAGTACTTTCTAAGCGTCGCGCAAGGTTACCAATACCCCTTTGCTCAAGAGCTGAAATAGCTTTTACTTCTACCTTCGAAAAGATTGTTTCCTTGACTCGGCCTAAGTGTAAGGCACTTTCGTAT
>CAZMYK010000987.1:0-1650 GCA_964570435.1 uncultured Saprospiraceae bacterium
TTAAGGTTCCACCACCTATGGCAGTAACAAAACCTAAAACTGAGGCCCCAAATATATCAAAGCGCTTAGAAATCCCAGTAAGAACGCCACTGATCGCGAAAACCAACGTACCTACTAGGTCGATGGCATAGATTATGCTCACTTCAGAATTACAGCATCAGCCATGAACTTAAGTTCCACCTTAGGTTCAGTGATTTTTGCTACCTCCTCTGCTGACTTGCCATCATCTTCGGCATAGTGTCTTAACTCGTCTACGGAGGTTTCTTCTTTGTAGGCCTTTCCTCTCATGATAATGGTTTCGCCTGCGATGTCCTTAGGCATAAAGAAGCCATAGTCTTTGAATTTCACAAACATTGCTTCCTTATCAGCATCTTCGGATACGATATTCATCCAGCAACCCTTGGCTTGGCATACACCAGAGACCTTACCTTTGACTTTAACATTTTCAACGGCATTGTCTGATTCTAATTTTACTAGCAAGTCGTCGTAGGAAATTGCACCTTCGGCGTCCATCATTTCACCAAAGTGGGTTCCAGCATCAGATACGCCTACTTCCTTGCTTTGGGCACATGCCACTTGCGCAGCGATCAATAAAAGGAAAAATAAATTTTTCATCAGTTTCATTTTTTAAAATGTTTCTCTACTTACATCTTGTACCACTTCGTTTCACTAGCTGAGGAAGCAACTACGGCTTCTATGAATTGCATCCCTCGAAGTCCATCTCCCACAGTAGGAAAATCCTGGTAGATTGCTTCAGCTTCTCTGCCTGCTAGACGAGCTTGTACACATTTTGCAAAGTTACGATAAATATTTCCAAATGCTTCTAAGTAGCCCTCGGGATGTCCTGCTGGTATTCTTGTATGCGCTGATGAGGCTTCATAGAGATCTCCCACTCCCGTTCTAAATATCTGCGTTGCCTTATCAAGGTGCTTTACAAGTAGGGTATTAGGTTCCATCTGACGCCACTCAAGGCCTGCCTTGGAACCGTAAACCCTGATGGCTAGAGCATTCTCCTCGCCAGCCGAAATCTGTGAAGCATATAAGACACCACGAGCACCATTATTGAATCGCAGCAATACTGAGCCATCGTCATCCAGTAATCTTCCATCGATATGCGTATGAAGGTCTGCACATAGCTCCGTAATTTCTAATCCTGATATGTACTCTGCTAGGTTCTCTGCATGGGTGCCAATGTCGCCCATAGCTCCAGCAGCACCTGACCGCTTTGGATCTGTCCGCCAAGCAGCTTGTTTTTGATCTGAATCCTCTAGTTTGGTACTTAACCAACCTTGAGGGTATTCTACTACGATCCGACGCACCTCTCCAATGTCTCCATTTTTCACCATCATCCTTGCCTGCTTGACCATTGGATAGCCCGTGTAGTTATGGGTAAGGGCGAATATAAGGCCGCTCTTTTTGACACTTTTTACAAGGTCCTTGGCTTCTTCTATGTCAAATGACAAGGGCTTATCACAGACCACATGGAAGCCATGCTCCAGCGCCATTTTAGCAGGCCCATAGTGCATGTGGTTCGGGGTCACAATGGAAATGAAGTCCATTCTTACATCCTCTGGCAGCTGCTTCTCTTGTAGAATCATTTCCTCGTAGGAACCATAGACTCGATTTTCAGGAAGATACAGATCTTGGCCC
>CAZMYK010000988.1:0-1648 GCA_964570435.1 uncultured Saprospiraceae bacterium
AAGTGGTCCTTGTCGGAACTATCCGCCAGGATATATTTTTTGTAATCCTCTGTCTTTGCAAATTCTTTGTAGACCTTCCTGCAAAAGTCCTTTTCTGCCTTATTCTCGAAATGTAATTTGTCAAACTTTTTCTGAAGTGGCTTGTTTTCCTGGATTGAAGCAATAATAGGGTTATTAAAAATCTTGGGTGTGAAAGCCTTGTCGTAGTCGGAAGGTAGGTGCTTGCTTTGTCGCTTTTCCTGATCATCCACTGACATTCCGCAGATCCTATGAATGGAATATAAATTAAGCAAGTAAAGATTAAATGTACTGTCAATCGAACCGTAGTACTTCTTAACCGCTTGATCTAGCTTAAGATTTTCATCTCTAGATAATGAGTACAGTAACTGCATCACCTTGATTCTTACACATCTTCTACTTAACATATTATTTCAAAGGGCTCTTATATTAGATAATACTCTAATACAAAGAAAAGTCTTTTTTTCAATTTAACAGTCTATCTGTCTAAAAATTCACAGATATTTTACACAATTTGTCCTAAATACCAAATTTAGCTTTTACCTCAGAAAACGCTGGTAATTTCTTTAAGTGCCATTTATCTAATATAACGCCATTTTTGACCAGCACAACACCTGGATTAGATCTGACAATCGTTTTCAAAAGAATATCATCTGCCGTGTAGTAAGTCGCATCCGGCCCCACTTTTTCAGCAAAGTCTAGTACTTCCTCCTTCCCAAACTTCCCAATAAAGACGTGTGCATTGACACTGGACTCCTTTGCTGCTGAAACAAATGGATTAATTACATCTCTGAACTTTTCCTGGTAGCTCGCATCCCATTCAGTTTCATAGACTTCTACTGTCTTAGGCTCGATCGAAGTTAGCTCTTCGACCCCAAGAGAATCAACTGTGAAGGTTGTATCTTGGACCACCTTTTCTACTAAGTTCGACACTCCTTTCAACTTCTGACACACGATCCATAAGCTATAGCCTTCCGTGTGTAATAGCTCATCTGCTGCATCATAGCCATCAAGAGAAGCAATCTCAAATTCGCTAACCTTTGTAGGCTCAATCGTAGGCTTAGTTTTAACTTGATCCACCACTGTCCATTCAGCCTTAGGATACTGCGCAAATTCCTTCATGTAAACCTCATTAGCAAGCTCTACAATCTGTGCAGGGTTTTCTTTATTTTGAAGCTTCCATGCGGTAATTTGGACATTTGCAGCTGCCTCCATTTCATTCGCTTTAGTAGTTGCAATGTCTGCGTTTTTCTTAAATGGTCTAAAGTCCGAATGAGGAATATCCCATTGGTAGTTACTCAAGCAATAAATGAATAGACCGATGATTGAAATCCCAAGAACCCCAGTTCTGATCTGCTTCGTAAAGACTTGGTGCATCTTCTTATACCTAAACACAAATATGAAGGCCGGTACAAGAAGGGCAAGGTCTTTGAAAAAGGAGATTCTTGGCTTTAATTTCACAAAGTCTCCAAAACAACCACAGTCCGTCACCTTCATATTACTTTCGTTGTACGCCGCCCAACTGCCGAATTCGAAAAAATTCACACCTTGCGGTACGAAACCAGTCAGAAAGGTAAAGCCAGTAAGAACTGTGAAGAAGGCCACCAATCCTAAAAAGACCCAAGTGGTT
>CAZMYK010000989.1:0-1645 GCA_964570435.1 uncultured Saprospiraceae bacterium
CCTTCTGCATAAGCAATAAACTAGCTCGGGCTGGTGATAGGTTGACATTTACTTCTCCGTATTATCGTGCATTTTTTTATTTTTATCTTAACGATAACTATTAGGACCGAAAATCCGTTCTATAATTACTTAATCCAATTGCAAATGAGAAGCATTTTACTTCTATTGACCATACTTATATCTGCTTGCACTTTTACGCAGAAGATTAAGGATGGAGAAATGGCTTATGACAGGAAGCAATTTTCAGTTGCAATTAGCATGCTTTCCGATGAGTTCGAAAGGACAGAGTATCCTGAGCTAAAAGCGCGGAAGGCCTTCTTACTTGCTGAGTCTTACAATGAGATTAATGAAACTCCAGAAGCCATTGAATGGTATAAGCAGGCCTTTGATCTGAAATACGGTGACAAGGCATTAGAAAAATTAGCCTATGCTCTCAAAAAGAATGAGCAGTATATCGAGGCAGTTCGAGTCTTCCAGGCCGTTCAAAAGAGGGTGGGGAATTCTCCCAAGATCATCAAGGAGATTTCAGAATGTAGCAACGCTTCTCAATGGCTGGCAGATGAATCAAAGTCAGTCTATAAGGTTGATAAGCTTCCTCAGAATTCTGAATATTCTGACTACGCACCCCAGATCTTTGAGGGTTCTCAGCTTGTTTTCACTTCCGATAGAAAGAGTAATCAGAATGAAAATATATACAAGTGGACGGGTAACTGGTTTTCCGATCTCTACATCGTAAATCAGTTCAGTAAGGATGTGATACCCTTCGATGCAAGGATCAATAGTGAACATAACGATGGTACGGCCACTTTCACCTCGGATTATTCTGAAATCATTTTTACGCGCTGCGAAAGTCAGTTGGACGATGACTATTGCAAGCTTATGATAGCGAGCCGATCAGGTAGTACGTGGACCGAACCCAAGGTGATGGAGTTTGTTGAAGATCGAGTGAATTATGGACACCCTAGCCTTCACGAGGGAGATAGCATCCTATTTTATTCAGCACAAATCGAAGAAGGTTTTGGAGGTTACGATATTTATTACGTACAGCGCTTAGAGAATGGCTGGACAATCCCACAAATTCTTGGAGAGGCAGTGAATAGTCAAGGAAACGAGAAATTCCCCTTTATTGATCAAGACACCCTCTATTTTGCCTCTGACGGCTGGTCAGGGATGGGTGGTCTAGATATCTTTAAGACATACGTAAAAGCAGATGGCTCTTGGTCGCGAGTAGAGAATATGAAACCTCCGATTAACTCTGGGGCAGATGATTTTAGCCTGGTTATTGATACTGAAAGGCGCAAGAACACAGGCGAGCTAACTGGCTATTTTACCTCATCAAGGAAGGAAAGTGCGAGAGATGATATTTACGCGTTTGCCTCTAGAATTATCTCTGATCCAGATGCTGAACCTGAGACTGTAGTAGAGGTGAAAAAAGAACTGAAGTTATATCTTGCTATAAGAACTACCGAAAATGAGTTCCTTGTTGAGAATGATCCACGTAGTGGTGTTACTGGTAAAAGAGCACTAGCTAATGTAGAAGTTAAGTTTAAGGGAAAGACTCTTACCACGGGAGACAAGGGTTTCTTAGTCGTTGATCTCGATCCTGGAGATGAATTCGAAGTGATGGTGGCTAAGGAAGGCTACT
>CAZMYK010000990.1:0-1632 GCA_964570435.1 uncultured Saprospiraceae bacterium
GTAGACCGCCTCCCAAATATCCCATTGTTGACCTGAGCGACTCTTAGTGCCGAGCGCTAGTTCCTTCATGTTCATGTCCCTTAATGTGGCAGAAACAGCACCAAGGTAGTCCCTTCGACCCGGAATCATGGTAGTCTTAAAATTACCTGGCTCATAGTAGGCATTTTCATCCTCGTAGATGTTGGTCAGACAAAAGGCTCTGAAGTCTATAGGGTCCGGGCAGGCCGCATAAGTACCATTGTATTCATCAGGATAAAGAACTTGAACTGCGAGCGCCTCCCAGCCGCCGGTGGAACCTCCATATACAAATCTCGCCCATCCTTCACCTATACCTCTAAATTTTTCTTCGATATGTGGAATAAGTTCATAGGTAATCGCGTCTCCATATGGACCGAGATTTTCAGAATTGACGGCATAAGAATCATCATAGTAGGGGTTAGCATGTTGTATTTTGATGGCCAAGACACGAGGGAAGTTCGGTCCTGTCCATAACTTGTAGAACCGATGTTCTTCTTCTTGGACGATCTTATTGTAACCATTGATACCAAACCTTTCACTAAAGGTTGCTTTAAGATTGGGATCAGGAGGAGTTACTCTGAAACCCCCGAAGTCTTTTGGAAAGTGTCCGTGCATGATCGCGAGGGGATATTGCACTTCCGGATGCTCGTCAAAACCTTCAGGAAGCAAGATATGAGCTCCCAGATACATTGGCCGGCCCCAGAATTCGCTCAACAATTTGCTTTGGATTTTCACATGCTTGATATACTTGCTGTCCTCAGCCACCTCGATCGGAGGAATCACCTCAGTAAGATCAAATGACAACTCAGCCAGCTTAGATATATCTACCTTTTTCGGGATTGAATAGATATTGCCTGGTGCAAGATTCCATTGTTGACCTTCACCTCTGTCCATTGGAAGTTTTACTGTATGTCCGTCACTTCTTCGGAAGATTTCATATTTGTGTATGAGTACTTGAACAAAGTATTCTCCCTTAGGGATGTCGCTTATTTTTTCAATTGGGTAACCAAAGAAATCCTCATATTCTAACGAAATTTGTTTTTCTTCGTTGCCTTCTATATCAGCTCCAAAAACCAATTGTGTCTTGTCATTGTCTTTAATTTGAAACCTTGGCTCTGAATCATTGTTACTTGAAATCAAAAGTAAGACTCTACCATCTTTCGGGAGATGGGATTTTTCTACATTTAGACTTATGTTGACTTGACCACTGAGTGATTGCAAGGCAAAAATAACAAAGAGTATTAGTGAAAATCTATTCATATTGCGGCTCATATTTGTCCGAATTTATAACATTTTAATTACAAGTCGATGATCGAAATGGATGATTTATGGGTAGGGGATCAACTAAGAGTAAGGTCATCCGGTAGGATTGGCAGTTTTCAAGGATTAGCTAAGGATGGCAGAGTTAGGATTAGATCAAATAATAAGACCTACTTGGTGCATGCAGGGCAATTAGAAAAAGTAGAGGATATTGAGCGCCATCTTAAGCTCGCAGAACTGCAAGAAGACTCGTTACCCAATAAAAGAACTTTCACCAGGGTTGAGAATCAGATTGATCTGCACATCGAAAAACTAAATCCTAACTTGTTGAACGCACTTCCCGAGAGGATTGTG
>CAZMYK010000991.1:0-1628 GCA_964570435.1 uncultured Saprospiraceae bacterium
CTAATGTTCCTTCTACGCCGGTATAGCCTTCGTAATATCTACCACCTTCTAAACCGGTTTGCTGATTCGTATGTAAGATCTGAGAACAGATGGGACCGGTTTGCGTGTTGTCTGTAGTTTCTGGGTAAGGGAATAGTGGAAAGACGTCATAGATTTCGTCATTCAACATAGAATGACCTTCATTTAGTAAGGAAGTTATCTTCACCAAAGGCGCCCCACCTCTAAAACCATTTATATCGATTTTGTCAAAAGGCTCATTGTACTGAAAAGGCCCACCAATGGCGATGACTCTTTTATTCCAATCATTCGTATTATTAGCACCATCAATTACTGTTACTTTATCCGTAAAAGTATTATAGTTACTTACCCGAAAATAGGCCGTATAGTAAACGGTTTCGCTAGTCGCACTTACTGATTCTGTATTGTTTAAACTTGACGGAGTTGGAGGTGATGGAATACCCGTGCTCCCTTTAATGGCGATGCTTAATAATCCACTACTTGCAAGACGATAAGGCTGTCCCTGATTGGGGTTGCTTCCTGAAGTGAAGGTCGGTAGTAAAGAACTATTCTCATAATTATCACTCGCTTGAGGAATTGAATACTTAACTAATTCCAATCGATATCTAGTGTCATTTGTTAACATTCCGTCTTCGATAGGAAAAGTTATGGTGTTGGTAGTATGATTAAATGTCAAAGGTACTTCTACCTCATTCCCAGCGCCATCCGTAAATCTAGCAAATGCTTTTCCTTCTAATTCGCTGACAATATTATTCTGGAATCGCTCCATTTTCAGAAAACCTTCCTTATCTGGGTTTTCACTTGGGTAAAAATTATTCATTCCATTTACAGGATAAGAATAAGCAATATTAGCTTCAGATATTACCTCCATCTCGGAGGCTGTTTTGAAGATCGTAGTATCACTTTGAAAAGCAACGTGTTCAGTTCCTTCTTTAATTTCGACGGTAAAAATAGCCGTGATAAACTGATCTCCTGGTAAATAGCTATCAGGAATTAAATCCAACTCTAGTGTTTCTTCATCATATACTACCTCATGTGCGAGGTTAGTTCCATTTTCATCCTGTAAGATATGCTCCAATAGTGAGACAGTATACTCTCTAGGACTTCCACCTCCTGGCGTAACTTCAATTGGGTCATCTAATTTTACCGTGGTAATAGCAGAAATAATAGAATTGGTTTCTACTGATTCAGCACCATGGGTAGGATCTATATATGGGATGACATCAATACCAACCTGATCATCTATATCATCTGAAACCAATGTACAGTCGTTTCCTAATTTAATAGAAAGACTCTTCCTAACTTTAATAAGTCCTATTTTAACCTTGACCCCAACGGTAGCTTGCGCAAAGAATGGATTGGGGAGTCGGGCTTGTAAGACCGCTGCTACTCCTACACTCAAAACATTAACGCCAAAAGCATTCAGTTCTCCGGTTGCGAAAGCCCACATTTGTCCGGTGGCATACCAACCATCTATTCCGACTTGTTCCTGTGTCTCTGAACAAACTAGATTATTGTATTTTCTTAGCGAGAGATCAAATCCTACGCCTGCTCTCACCTCCGCACTGGCGATCCCCATATTTACCCCTACTTTTAGATTTAAAGAGGCA
>CAZMYK010000992.1:0-1627 GCA_964570435.1 uncultured Saprospiraceae bacterium
TACTGCATTTAATGGGTACACTTTAATAGCTCCCTTAAATTCAACAGAGACATAAATTCGCTTCTTGCGATAAGTCTTGGATATATGAACTTTGTTGGTTTAGTGACTCCAAAGACTGTTTTATACTTTCTGCTCCAGCCTTGTTAATAATTGAAAGATCAGAAAGACGATCTAGGAGATTCGTATTAGTTTTCTTATTATAATCTAACTCCTCGGCAATTATTTTCATCTTTTCTTCCTTTGCATCCAAGTCAGAACGGAATTGGGCTTCTGATATCTGCATTTGCGCCTTCATATTCTCAAGTTGAGTCTTCAACTTCTCTTTATCGTCCTCACACTTATCATTGTCGGAGGACAATTGGTCGTATTTAAGTTCTACTGCACTCTTCGATGCTTCTAGATCTACAAATTTCTTTTTGCTTACACAAGAACTTGTGAAAGCCCCTATCAAAATTAACAAGGCAAGGTTTCTGGATATTTTATACATAGTTCAAATTTTAGTTATTTGGTGATAAAGTTCAAATTTTATTCCAATTTTTTTAACATTTAAAACAAAAACTTAAGATTATTTGTGACGCTCTATTAATTTACGGTCTACGTCAGCCAATGAAAAGCCTTTTGCGCTAAGCAGCACTAAGTAGTGATACATCAGGTCTGCTGCTTCACTAATAAATAGGTCCTCATCATCATCTTTTGCCTCTATGACGAGTTCGACTGCCTCCTCCCCTACTTTCTGTGCCACCTTATTAATGCCCTTTTGAAAAAGACTAGCAGTGTAGGAGGAAGCCGGATCAGCATCTTTTCTAGATTCGATAAGTTCATTCAACTGGTAAATGAAGCCCTTATTGTTAGCTGCTTTATTTTCCTCGTCCCAACATGTATCATTACCCAAGTGGCAAGTCGGTCCAAGAGGTCTGGCCTTAATCAACAGAGAGTCATGATCACAGTCGTTCCGTATTTCCACAAGTTCTAGGAAGTTGCCACTTTCTTCCCCCTTTGTCCAAAGTCTCTTCTTCGACCTAGAATAAAAGGTCACCCTACTAGTAGAAATCGTCTTTTCGAGGGCCTCCGCGTTCATATATCCTTGCATAAGCACCTTAGAGGTGGATACATCTTGAATAATTGCTGGGACTAGGCCCTCCATTTTAATAAAATCTACTTTATTTATATCTATCATTACTTTATTCTAACATTAATATTTTCTCGGTTGAGATATGTTTTTAGATCCGGAATACTGATTTCGCCAAAATGAAAAACACTAGCAGCTAGCGCAGCATCGACCTTTCCAGCAACAAAGGTATCCTTAAAATGCTGCATATTTCCAGCTCCACCACTAGCGATAAGAGGGACATCTACCATATCTGAAATCTTCGCAAGAGCATTGTTTGCGAAACCTGTCTTTGTTCCATCGTGATCCATGGATGTAAAAAGGACTTCACCAGCTCCTCTTTCGACCGCCTCTTTAATCCAGCTGAAAAGCTCTATATCTGTGGCTTGTCTACCTCCTACAAGGTGGACCAGCCATCTGCCCTCAATTTGCTTCGCATCAACTGCCAAAACAATGCACTGGTTTCCAAATTTTGCTGAACATTCATCCAACAATTCTGGTCTTCTTACCGCCGCAGAG
>CAZMYK010000993.1:0-1626 GCA_964570435.1 uncultured Saprospiraceae bacterium
CCATGTGATACCAGCAGCTTCAAATCTAGCAATAGATTGGAGTACAAGTTATGTTAGTGCAGGATTGAATGCACCAAACCTAAGATTCTTTTCCAACCAATTCAATCAAGAAACTGGTCGCAGCTCTATTCCTTTGTCAAATGTTGATGACCCACTGATGTTTTGGAGGAACCTTGAAGACAACATCATCAATGGTAAAATTGACTTCGAACTACCTGTAAGTATTGGATTAAGCAAGCCAATGAAACTTAAGTTTGGAGGACTTTATAGCGCAAAAGATCGGAATTTTGATGAATATAGATACCTGTTTTTCGCACCTCCCAATGGAACTAGATTTGATGGTGACTTCGACGCCTTTCTAGGTGATCAAAGCACAGGAATCCTAAACACCGAAATGGTGGGACAGAATACTAGGTATATCATAGGAAATTACATCCTCAACAGCTCTAGCTTAGGAAATGCCTACACAGGTAATGAAAATATTGCATCCGCATACTTAATGGGTAATTTTCAATTTACTGATCAGCTAAAAGTTGTAGCTGGCGTACGTTACGAGCATACAGACATTTCAGTTGCAAGCAAGGATACATTGGCGGCAGACTCAACAAGGTTTGGAACCATCTTGGGAGGTGACATTTTACCATCCGTGAATGCGATCTACAACCTTTCGGACAACATGAACTTAAGAGCAAGTTATAATCATACTCTTGCAAGACCTAATCTGAGAGAGATTGCTCCGTTCGTTTTATTTGATCCAATTACAACTGAATTCGTCATTGGAAATACTGGCCTTAAGAAGACTAATATTATCAATGCCGATTTTCGATGGGAAATGTTCTTGCAGCCAGGCGAAATCATTTCGGCAGGTGTATTTTATAAGCGATTTACGAATCCTATTGTTTCTATTTACAGAAACTCTTCCAATCCAGAATTGCAGTATTCCAATGTAGAGCGAGGTGATATCTATGGACTAGAGTGCGAAGTTAGAAAGAATTTGGGATCGATTAGTCCTATCTTGAACAACTTCAAACTGAACACAAATGTGGCCTTGATCCAGTCCTCTACAGTAGTAGAAGATCAGTCAGGTGAAGGACTCGATCCTACGGAAAGACCATTTGTAGGGCAGGCTCCAATTTTATTGAATGCAAGTCTGAATTACTCCCTACCAAAGTCTGAACTTGATGCAGTTCTGGCTTACAATTATACGGCTGACAGACTATCGAATATTGGAAGAAACGGTACGCCTGACGTCTATGATAGGGCAAGACATCAGCTAGATTTCACACTGGCAAAAAAATTCAACAATTTGTCATTGGCATTCAACATTAAGAACATTCTGAATGATGACTATACGAAATCCATGGAGTTCTTTGACTCTGAATTCCTTTATAGAAGCTACAAAAGAGGGGTAAGTTTCGGACTTAGCCTCAGCTATAATTTATAGGGTAGCGCAAAGAAGCACTAGTATTTAGGAACCTACGAAGTTCCAAGAGGCTGCTTGTTATAAGCAGCCTTTTTTTTGTGCGAATATGGGACGTATCATAGGACCTCGTCTTTTAAGGCGAGCTACTAACACCATTATGCTTATTAACAGGCTCGGCCTGAAGGCCAAGGTCCGATGAAAAG
>CAZMYK010000994.1:0-1612 GCA_964570435.1 uncultured Saprospiraceae bacterium
ATGTGACGATCAGCCATTTCCATGGCCTCTGCGAATCGCACATTAATCTCATGTTGCCCCCTGCCCCATTCACCCTTAGAATTCTCTACAGGAATTCCACTTTTCTTGAGATGCCTTCTTGCTGCGCCTGTGTAGGACTCTCTGCGACTGCCTTGGAGGATGTGGTAGTCTTCCAAGTATTCCGAAGCAGGTGTAAGTTTTGCATATCCAGCATCTGAAGCTTCTTTGTATGAATTCATAAACAAGTAGTGCTCTAATTCAGTTGCTGCCATTGCCGTGTATCCTTCGTCTGTTAAACTAGTAATCTGCTTGCCGAGGATACTTCTCGGCGCCGTGGACACATCTAAATCACCAATCAGGATGGCTGTCTTATCCAACCAGGACGCCACACGAATTGTGTTAAGGTCAGGACTCAAATGAAAGTCCCCATAACCCAGTTCCCAGTTCGCCGATTCAAAACCTTGGACTGGCTCCATTTCCATGTCGGTTGTTAGCAGGTAGTCGCAGCAATGGGTTCCGTGATCTATCACATCTTCTACAAAAAAATCGGCATCAAAACGCTTGCCTAGCAATCTTCCATAGTGATCTACAAATCCAAAGACTACTGTTTCTATGCTTCCGTCTTGGACCTGCTCCTTCAACTCTTCTACAGAAAGTCTACCCTTATTTTCCATCCACCTAAGATAGTAATTTCGGGAAATCGGCATAGAAAGTATGGGTGATTCAAATTTAAACTTATCATAATTTTTGAATTAAGCTAAGGCATTCTTATTTTTAGATAAGAACTTACGAAGCAATGAAAACAAGAACTATACTAAGCCTTGTCATCGGCACCATTGTGCTTTTCGTTTGGAATGCAGTTTCCTGGATGGCGCTACCCTTTCACACCACCTCCTTGAAGAACATCCCGGAGGAAATGATCAACCAAGCAGCCTTCAAGGAGGCCATGCCTGAAAGTGGCGTCTATCATTTTCCAGGGATGCATGCGTCGTCTGATGAGGAAGAAATGCAAAAAATCGAAGCAGTCTTGGCCGAGGGGCCGAGAATTCCATTGATGGTCTATGTCAACAAGTCCACTAAGTTATTTGATCCAATGACCTTTCTGCAGAGTCTACTTGTGAATTTCTTGACAGTCTTGCTTACCTACCTTTTGATTGCTAGGATAAGCAAGAAGGATAAGAGTTCAATCCTTTTAAGTGCACTAGGAATCGGCGTTGTTGCGGTCTTAGTTAGTGATTTAAGTCAGAAGGTTTGGTTCATGTTTCCTTGGGGATACACCCTTGTGAATGCGATGGATAAGGTTGTGGCTTTTGGCCTGCTAGGCCTGGTATTTGCCTTTTATACGTTTCGAAAACAAGGTGCCTAGGGATCGTCTGGAAAAATTTATTGCTAAGTCATTGACTTCCAAGCTCCCAGTTAATCTGACTTGAATTACTCCCAAACTTTCTTGCTAATTTGTATAAATGTTGTATATTTGCCATCCCTTAAGAAGTTAGGGAATTCCAAAAACAAAGAAATATCGCGGGATGGAGCAGTTGGTAGCTCGTCGGGCTCATAACCCGAAGGTCGTTGGTTCAAATCCAGCTCCCGCTACAAAGCTTAGAATAAAGTC
>CAZMYK010000995.1:0-1602 GCA_964570435.1 uncultured Saprospiraceae bacterium
CTTGACAAGGAAAGCAAGCAGTTGAAACGGACAATAGGTTTCTCTTATCCTGACCAAGAAGTTTTCGATGAATCACAGTTCCATGATTATGACTGCGAGGCCTTGGTGATTAAAGATGACAAGTACCACCTCTTTAGTAAGCATCGAACAAATAAGAGGTCCAAAATCTATACTTCAAATCTATATGATTCAAGTTTTGTCTTAATAGATACTATCACACTAGAGGGTTCAGTGACAGATGCGGTCTACCATGAACAAAGTGATTGTTTTATTCTCCTGTGTTATGAATTCCGGATGCCTGGTTTCAAGAACTCATTAGCGATTGTTAAAGAGCAGAAGGATGGCCGATTTAAGGCTACCAATATTTTCAACATTGGACCTAGCGAGCAATTTGAAACGCTCGTCCACCTAGAAGGAAACCAGTTCTTGATTGGATCCGAATTAGGATTCCTCAAAAAAGGGAGGCATTTGTATCTTGCAACAATAGAAGGCTTGTAATATGGATCGAAGAAAATTTAACACCTCTCTAATTGTTGGGCTTGCAGGCTATAAGATGGCAAAAATGAAAGTAGAAGCAAAGGCTAAGATCCTTCCTTTAAGATTGCAACCGGGAGACTTGATCGGCTTGGTCGCCCCGGCTGGTCAGATGACTGAAATGAAGGTAGCTAATTCGATCGATAAATTAGAAAGCTATGGCTTTCGCGTGAAGGAAGGTAATTACTTGAGGAACCGTCATGGTTACCTCGCAGGTACTGATGAAGAACGCCTTGAAGACCTCCATGAGATGTATAAGGATCCAGCTGTCAAGGGCATATGGTGTGCAAGGGGAGGCTATGGGATCACAAGGTTGTTAGATCGCCTAGATTTTAGGTTAATCAGGAAGAATCCCAAGGTGCTGATTGGCTTTTCCGACATAACTGCCTTACTTAATTCAATCTACCAAAGGACTGGCATTGTGGGTTTTCACGGTCCATTAGGGGCCTCTGTTGACAACGCTTTTACGAGAACTATCCTTAGAGATCTGACCATGCATCCCGAAAAAAAGGTGGTGATTTCTCCATTTTATCCAGTAGATGCAAGCTATGATGATATTGTCACCATCAATCCTGGCAGAGAAGCTGGAATTGCTGTAGGTGGTAATTTGACACTGCTATCAGCGATGACTGGTACCCCTTATGAAGTAAGATTTAAAGATAAGATCGTCTTCCTGGAAGATGTAGGAGAAGCGCCGTATAGGATAGATCGCATGCTCACACAGTTGGTCCAAGCCACAGACCTTTCAAAGTCAAGGGGTATAGTTCTTGGTCAATTTAAGGGGTGTCACCCTAAAGATCCGGATACATCTTTATCACTCTTGGAAGTGATCAAAGACCGGCTAAAGCACTTGGCTCTTCCTTGTGTCTATGGGCTAAACTTTGGTCATGTAGATCATAACTTTACCTTTCCCATTGGCGGTGAAGTGGACGTGAATTTTTCTACAGGAGTAATAGCTGTTACTAAGCAGGTAGTGGGATGAGGATTCTTCATGTCATCATCCTATGCTTCCTAGTCCTTATCGCACATTGTCAAGAATCTTCAAGCAATAGGGATTCAAGTTCTATC
>CAZMYK010000996.1:0-1601 GCA_964570435.1 uncultured Saprospiraceae bacterium
TAGTACAATGAACACAGGTACAGTAAAATTCTTTAACGAAACGAAAGGATTCGGATTTATTAAAGAAGAAAATTCGAATAGCGAACACTTCGTACACGTGTCCGGTCTGATAGACGAAATCAGAGAAGGAGACACAGTTGAATTCGAATTGAAAGAAGGTAAAAAAGGACTAAATGCGATTAATGTTAGAAGAACCTAATATTAAATCATTTAAAAGATATTTACAATCTAAACCCGTCAGAAATGACGGGTTTTTTATTTTTAGGGCATGAAAGCAGCTGGTATTAGAGAACTTAAGAAGGAACTTCTGAATAAAAGTCACAAGGATCTAATCGATATCTCTCTCAAATTAGCACGCTTCAAAAAAGAAAGTAAGGAACTGCTCACCTACCTCCTCTTCGAGGCATCGAATGAAGAAGCTTACAGGGACTCCATCAAAGAAGAAATTGAAGAACGATTTACAGAAATCAATTCCGCTTCTTACTACTATATGAAAAAGGGCGTTAGAAAAGCGTTGCGAGAAACTAAGAAATTTATAAGATATTCAAAGAATCCCGAGACAGATGTGGAACTCTTAATTTTCTTTTGCAAGCAGGTTCAACAATTGCAACGAAAAATAGGACGGTCAAGTGTACTTTCCGGAATAGTAGAGCGAGAAGTGTCTTCAATTAAGAAAAAGATGGGAAAGTTGCATGAAGACTTACAATACGATTATGGCATTGAAATCATAAATATAGAAGAACGCTTATGATTAAGACAGTTGATTGGTTGAAAGAGAATATAAGCCTAGAGAATCTACTTATCTTGGACTCTAGCTTGGAAGCGAAACAAGCACGGATTAGCCAAATTCCTGGCAGCAAGTACTTTGATCTCAAAGGAAAATTCAGCGATAAGGAATCAGGACTTCCCAATATGATGCCTTCTGCCGAACAATTTCAAATAGGTGCAAGGGACCTGGGCCTAGACACTGATAGCATTATAGTGGTCTATGATAATATCGGCATTTACACATCGGCACGAGTATGGTACATGTTTCGTAGCATGGGCCACCAGGAAGTTTACGTCCTCGATGGAGGCCTACCCGAATGGTTGAGGGCTGGTTTCGAAACTGAGGAGGTCTTGGATCGAATAAGTCCTAAGGGTAATTTTGCAGCAAATTTTGACCCTAGTTACTTTTGTAAAATAGATCTTATTAAGGAAAATCAACTTAGTCAAACGTTTTGTTTGCTAGATGCTCGGTCATCAGGAAGGTTCGAAGGAAAGGAAGCTGAGCCACGGAAGGAATTATTAAGCGGAAACATAGAAGGAAGTGCTAGCCTACCTTTTACGAAAGTGCTCGAAAATGGAAAGTTCCTACCTAAGAAGGATTTGGCAAAACTGTTTTCTGAGGAGCAGCCACTAATTTTTACTTGTGGATCAGGCGTCACTGCCTGTATAATTCTACTGGCATCTGAAATCGCAGGTATTGACGTTTCCAAGAAAGTCTACGACGGATCGTGGACCGAATGGGCTACAGTGCATGGCCTTACAAAGTAGGGCCTACCTTTTTTGCTGCATTTGCTGCATCATGGCCATCATGTTGGCTTGCATGTTTGCGGGAT
>CAZMYK010000997.1:0-1601 GCA_964570435.1 uncultured Saprospiraceae bacterium
ATTTGACTTCCTTAAGTTTAGTCGTGGTCTTGCGCTTGGCCTTTTTGAGTTTGGTGTAAGGGGATTCCTGCATCTTTCTCTATAATTTATATATTTATGGATCGAACACACAGGCACCATGTAATTCTATTCGTTTTTGTGAGACTTCATAGTTTTGCTATTGTGATGTCAGGCTGGTATAAAAAGAGTATAGGGAATATTGAAAAGATGGGTGTGCGTTTAGTTATCTGCAGCAAAAATAAAATTGAAAAAAGAAGAAATCACAGATATTAGAATGTATCTCCCTGATGCAAAATCAACAGGAACTTATGAAGTGGTTAAGATTTCAGAACATAAATATAAACTGTTCAATAATGATCCATTCAATGAATCTTTAACATATGGTACAATCATCGAAGTCGAGAAGGAAAAAATAGAAGAAGATGGTGAAAGCAAATTTGTATTGAAAAACATTCATAGGAAATCTGAATTTTCGAGTGAATGTATCGGATTGCCTATGACTCTAAGTGAATCAGAAATGAGAGTAGTTGGTCAAATGATTATCGATGAAGGTGGATATTGGGAAGTATTATTTGGCAGTATCGGTTTCGTCAATTTACCTAAGAATTCAAAATTAAATGTAACTGAAGAGTTAAACAAATTGATAATAGCTAAACAGAAACAGCAGGGGTAATAATTTTAACTAATGGTCTGGTTTTTAGGGAGTACTATAGTTCTAGATATTCTTTCCAATTCGGTGTTTTAAAAAAGTGAATGAAATTTTGCTTTCTAATGACCAAGGTGGTGTTCTTAGGTCTTTTACTAGAAAAAATCAAGCAACCTAGTTGCAATCTCATAGCCTTGATCATCCTGGAGGAAGTGACCACAATTATTTAATCTATCATGTGGCTGGTTTTCTGCTCCTTTGATTTGATCAATAAGTTTTTGTTGTATTTCACAGGACCCAATATTGCCATTGTCATTCGGCCCCCACAGGGTTAGAAAGGGATTAGAAAATGTCTTCAAATTTTCCCAGGCTTCACTTGTTGTCCCAGCAAGGTCATTGCTAAATGACGGAAATTTACGAGGACCTGCCATATACGTCCGACTTGGAAACGGGGCACTGTAGGCTGCTTCTTCACCCTCTGTTAGGTCATAATAGGTGAGTGCTTCTATGACATCTTGTGGCCTATAAGATGCTCCTTTCATTGACCATTTTACCCAGTGCTGAAAATCTAGTGGCTGCACTAGTAAGTCACATTCGTCATACCAAGCTTGTGTGTGCTGGTCGGGGATTCCTAGGTACGGAGACACTAAAGTGCTGTCTAATTTATTTGGATTTTCTATAGTAGGTACGATTTGAAAATTTGCGGGAATTACTGGTAGATCTGCATTGCCCACTGCTATTTTTGCAAAGCGTTCAGGATTCAATCCTACCACTCTCAAACCGATTAAACTTCCCCAATCTTGTGCAAACAAGTTGATGTCTTCTAGGTCTAAAGTCTGTATAAATCGTGTCAAGCGATCACAATGCATTAGGTAATTATGATCATCAACATTGATAGGCTTATCTGAGAGTCCCATCCCTAGGTGGTCCATTGCTACTACTCGCTAACCTGCAT
>CAZMYK010000998.1:0-1590 GCA_964570435.1 uncultured Saprospiraceae bacterium
CTTGGAAATTATAGCTACAAGATGATCCAAGGCCTTAGTCTCTATCAATATGTAATGGAGGCGGCGACCAAGTTTGACAATGTCGATTTCGTATTTGACGAGATTTTAGAAGTTAATGTTTCGAATGATCTGGCAATGTTGAGCACGAATTCACGCAAGTATTTCGCAAGCTACCTATTTAACTCAACGTCATTCTTTCTTCCCAAGATCACTCCTGAAAACTCTTTGCTGCAGCACTTCCTTGGATGGGAAGTACGGAGCAAAAGTGATCACTTTGATCCTACAGTCGGAACCCTGATGGACTTTAGCATTGACCAAAAACACGGTGACACCTTCATGTATGTGCTTCCAACTTCAAATAATATTGCCCTGGTAGAATGTACCCTATTTACTGCGAAGGTATTAGACATGGCAGAATATAGAAGGACAGTCGAACAATATCTACGGCAAAATTTAGGACTCTTGGATTACGAGATTCTCGTCGAAGAATACGGAATAATTCCTATGTCAAAAAGAACATTTCCAAGGGCCTATGAAAAGCGAATTATTCACATTGGAACGGCAGCTGGTAATACTAAGGCAAGTAGCGGCTATACCTTTCAATTTATCCAAAAACATAGCGAAAGAATTGTTGAACGTTTGGCAAGGAAGAAGAGCCCTTTGATTCAGAAATCGATCCGGGAAAAAACATTTCATTGGTATGACAAGACCTTACTAGATGTGATGATGACTGAGAAAATGGCTGGTAAGGAAGTATTTGAACTTATGTTTCAAAAGCTGGATCTAGAAAAGATTTTTAGATTCCTTGGGAATGAATCCACATTGAAGGAAGATATACAAATCATGTGGAGTGTTCCGACTTGGAAATTCTTGACTTCTGCGATCAAACAGTTAGCGATTAAGTCATAAGTACATATATGTTCTTACCTTAGGGAAAAAAAGATGAGATTTTTCTTTGTTTTGCTTGTTTTTATGTCCGCTTGCCAAGGGACAGAGCTTACTTCTACTAATTCTGCTGCGATCACTGAAGAGGAAAAGAAAATCGCAATGGACCTTGTTCAAGGCGCCTTTGATGATCTATGGGGAGGTGTCGATTCAACAAAGATTGCTAGTTATCATACTGAAGATTTTATCATCTTGGAACAGGGTGAAATATGGGACAATGATAGAATAAAAGAATACATGCGTAAGCAACTTAGTCAAGAAAACCGTCCGCTAAGAATCAACAAGATGGATTACATATCCATTGAAAAGTATGGCGAATCGATGCAGATAGCCTACTACAATGATGCGGAATTTATGCAGGCCGATTCACTTGTTGGTAATGCAAGGTGGTTAGAAAGTGCGGTGGCTGTCAAGACCGATGCGGGATGGAGATTGAAAATGATGCATTCGACCTGGGCTGGCGAATAGGAAGTCTTGGTAGAGCAAATCTTGTTTCTATAGAATTGTGTGGAAAATTGACCAGATATTATGTCTAAGGTATTTCGAAAGGAGAGAGGGTCTTCAATCAACAAAGCAAGTAAGTTCAGCTTTTTGTGGTATACCCTTGGAGAGATCTTTCTAATTGTTGTGGGCATTATCTTAGCC
>CAZMYK010000999.1:0-1586 GCA_964570435.1 uncultured Saprospiraceae bacterium
TTGATTCGCTTGAGCAGGTTGGGTGCTTTTAAAAAGGCGATGACTTCTTTTCGTCGTTCTATGCTTAATGGTTCTGGCGCGTCTGATTCTTCGCTTTCCATTTTGATTTGATCGGTGCGATAATTGGTGAGTAAGTCTGCCAGTTGGATCAGTGATCCGTGTACATCTCTAGTGGAGAGTTCCATTCTCTCACTTATCTTATCGGCTAGCTTTTCTAGCTTATCATCTTCATATAGGTTAATTCGTTGTCTAATCTTATGTCTAGGATCGTTACTTTCCTTTTTACTTACTTCCAATGTCTGCACCAGCTTATCTACAGGAAAGAGACTCACCTTACCCAATATTCGATAACAGAGTTGCTTATCTTCCCAGGAGATAAATTCTGGATCGCTATCGTTTAAACTTTGTTGCTCTTTTTTCTCCTTATTCTTGGCTACCGTCTCATTCAAAGCATCACGCAAAGACTTGTCTTTTTCTTTATCTCCTGATCCATTTTCAGAAGAAAGAAAAAAGCCTGAAGGATTACTGTTGTTTTTTGATTGCCTGCCGAGGCTTCTCGATGACCCATGGATTATTTCTCTTTTCTCAATTAGGTGAGTTAGTATTTCTGGCTCATGTGAGTCCAGCAGAGAGTTCACATCCTCGCTTTCGGGAGTGTGAACTCGGCTAATCTTGATCCCGGAAGTTAACGCCTTAACCAATCCGGAGTAAGTTTCTACAGCCTTAATACCTGCTGGGTCTCCATCCATGAAGAAAACAACTTCTTCAAGATTTTTGATTCTTTTAATCGCTGAGGTGTGTTCTTCAGTCCATCCGTTAGTACCATAAAGAGCAAGGATAGATGCACTTTTATATCCTCCATGCGATTGCATGGTTGCTGCGTCTATTGGAGCTTCTACTATAATTAGAGTCTTAGTTGTTACGTCTGGATATCCTGGATAGAGTCCACATCGATTCTTTAAGTAGAAGTGCTTGCTTCTAGGATTCTTAGCAATGCTTCTTCCATACAAACTCACGATTTCATCATCAATGTCTTTCAATGGAAAGACTAGACAGTTCTTCAAGGATTTCATCGAAGCATTAGAGTAAGGATTAAATCCTAGCTCCAGCTTCTTATAATCTAGATGTCTTTCCTTAGTATATTCTTGTGCTAGAGATCCTCGATAAAACTTCTGGCGTAGTGTCTTAAATAGTTTATTCATATCAGATGGAAGATGAGGCGTCATAGTATTTCTAGTTGAGTTAGTTTTGACTGCTTGTGTTCCCATGGCCAGCTCTGCAGCTTTCTTAATGGCCATGTGTTTACTGATTCCTTCTTTATGCATAATAAAGTCAATCTGATCAATGGATTTCGCATGAAGTTTACAGTTAGAAGAAAAGCAGTATGCTGTGTCTGTCTTGGGATAGATTTGCATGCTTGGAGTCTTGTCATCATGGAAAGGACAGCAGATCCTTCCATTTCTATCTGATTTCAGACTATAGATCGCTAATACATCGGTTATCGTAAGACGTTTTTTAATGTCTAGGATCTCCATGAGAAAAAAGTTTAATTACAACTAAGTAGTTGCAATACTAACAACTTTGTT
>CAZMYK010001000.1:0-1579 GCA_964570435.1 uncultured Saprospiraceae bacterium
GCCCTTCTTCGATCCCCTCTCCTGCTATAAAACGATCCCATGTAAATGTGGACATATGGATTGTCAGGAGTCTGAACGAGTTGCGCATTTCCTATTTCCTCCAAGTGCCTGTCAAAATCTTCTATGTCTTCTAGGCCCATATGGTAAGCCACATCTTTTAGGAAGGACATGTTATGTAAGAGACTTAAATTCGCATAGTCAAGATACCTAGGAAACTCTTTTAGAACACTGTTTAACAAAGACTTGCTCTTGTCTAGCTTACTTGGATCGAACCTTGCCAAAAATGACTCAGCTAGCGCTTGAGCTAGAACAAGGTCTCTTTCGAGATCAGAACTCTTTTCAAATACCACATTCGAAGGATCTTGGAACAATGGGACGGACGACTTATTGAATATGTAATTTTTGAGAAAACTTAGGGCAAATAAGGAAGACTTGAGATCACCGTAAATTAATCTTGCAGGATCGCTCATGAGATTACTATTGGCCAACAGGACAAGCGTCAAATCGGATTGCGGTACACGAAGAAACAAGCTGGAGTACGAGTCGTACTGCCCATAAGCCCATTGGACTTCTACGTCTTGAATCACTTGATTAAAAATGCCGTATCCATATGGCAGCTGGGCACTTGCTGGCGACAACATTGCACTCCGAGAATTCTCACCTATTAAGAGATCTGACTTTAAAGCCTTGGACAAAAGTACTAGGTCACTGGCATTGGAGACGATTCCAGCCGATGTAGAAAATCCATATTCGATATGCCCTTCTTTTACTTCTCCATCATAAATATAGGGCTCAGCAGTCCGATTCCGAAACTTAGACATTTGGCTAGAATCCTTCAGCATGAAAGTGGACTTCATCCCCAAGGGTGTAACTATTTCATTCATTACAAGATCCTCAAAGGATTGACCGGAGACCTTTTCGAAAATGGGCTTGAGTATCCCAAACCTAGAACTATAGAAAAAATGCTTCCCAACAGGTCCTTGCGAAGTGTGTGAAAGGACGTGCTTAAGGAGAAGTGAGTCACCAATTTGCTGATCTGTAATGTACTTGTTAACCTTGTCATCTAAGGAAAGTAAGCCATTTTCTTGAAGCTTCATTGCTATTATCCCAGAAAACACCTTGGTGATTGAGGCAATTGGAAACAAGGTTTCGGAATCAACTCCTCGCTTCTCCCGAATATCGGCATAACCAATGTGCTTTTCGAAAATGATTTTATTATTCTGAGATACCAAAGCTGTCATACCAGGAATCATAAAGTACTCTTGCAGTTGCTTCAACTCCTCTGAAAACTTAACTTGTTCCTGGCAAAGCAATTGACCGTAGAAAAAGAGCATTACGCAAACTGTTCTAGTAAGTAAGACAAGAACTCTCTTGGTAATCAGACTACTAACACTTTTCATATTGTATTTAGTGTTGATGAACAATGGACTACGAAGATAAGCAGGTCAAGTTCAAAGCTTGCTTTTTTTATACTAAAGACATTTTAATTTCTAGTTAAGTACATTAACCTATTGCCCTAGTAAGCTTCGTGCATGCTACCAAATCGTAAGTCTTAAGTATACTCTGATTCCTACCATCA
>CAZMYK010001001.1:0-1579 GCA_964570435.1 uncultured Saprospiraceae bacterium
GATCGGTTGGTCTCCACCTTGCGTGTCTATGATTGATAGGCGTCGCATTGCGAGTGTCGCATTCTGATCAGAGTAAAAACCATCACTATCTGGTCCTCGATGAGTCAGAGAGGCATTCATTTTTTGGACATAGTCTGTCCTAGCAGATTCGTCCTGAATTTGAAAAATGTCAACTATGCCAGCTATTCCGCACATCCTAGTCCAGTGATTTTATGATTCTGAATGGATTTCCAGCAATCACAGAGTTCGCAGGTACGTCCTTATTCACCAGAGTATTGGCTCCAACAATCACATTGTCCCCGATCGTAATGCCCTTGAGTATGGTCACCTTGTCAGCAATCCACACATTACTACCAATCTTAATAGGAGAGCTTACATAGCCGGCTAAGTGAAGCTCTCCGCTTTCCATGCTGTAGTCGTGGTCATGATCAAGGATGCTCACCATCTGGCCAATGGTCACATTCTTGCCTATTTCAATTTTCTCGTGGGCAACTATTCTAGAGAACTTATTGACTCCCAGCCCACCTCCTAAATCCAAAAGCCCTCGTGAATACAACATTACATCGTCATTAAGGATCACCCTTCCTTGACAATTTATCTTACCCTTGTCCGGAGTATATATACCGCATCGCTGACCTACCATCGAGGTGTGCTTCGAATGAAAACCTCCTAAGGTAGTTCTTACCCAATAATATCGGAGTACCGACCTAAGCTTGTACCAAAGACTTTTGTATCTAGTTTTCAACGCTTAATTTTCTTCTTAGAAAGCTACTCACACTTTTGCCGTGAAACATACTTACCGTTTCACGCGCGGCATCATGAAGTGATTTTTGTAGGTCAATGTCATTTATGAGATCATGTAATCCCTCTAAAATAGCTTTTTCATCTTTCTCGTCCACTAACTTCGCACATTCATGTTCTCGAATGAAGTCACTTAAGAACGCGTGCGGTGGAGAGTGTGCAAAGATGGGTCTGCCAGAAAGCAAAAAGGGAATAGTCCTGGTTGGGAAGATCGTTTTATATTCCACTAGCCCGTAGCCACCGTCAAAGCCATGTGTCAAGACACAAATATCAAATTCTTGGAGCGCCCCGTGAATGGCCTCTGGGTCTATGAATCCAAGGTTTTTAACGAAACTGGTATCGATGCCCCTTTGCTCAAGCAATACATTAGGAACATGCGTATAAAGGCTTAGCTCAAACCTCCCATCCTTCTTCAAGGCGCTAATCAGCCGCCGGGTTGCGTCTAGGTTGGATTCATTGAAATTTCCTATTGCAACTAAACGGTATTTTTCCTTCTGCGACAGAACTTCAAAAGGCTTAGCCTCGGGTAGGTCTTGAAAAGTGTGTACTAGAGGAAGAAACTTATTGAGCCCGTATTTTGCTTCATAGAAAGCTTCCATGCCCTTGCTCATGACAAAAATATGCTGGGATTCCTTAAAGATCTTATCCTGAGTAAGTTCCGCGTTTACCTCTTTTATTGCAGTGTTCTCCACATAGGTGTTATGAAAGTAGGAGCTAAATGGAATTCCTAATTCCACAGCGACCTCGCAGGCAGCAAGGCAGTAAAAAGAATTGGGAT
>CAZMYK010001002.1:0-1573 GCA_964570435.1 uncultured Saprospiraceae bacterium
CAGGAAGGATGTTGCTGATCTCCTCAATCTTATCATTCGGTGCATTGAGAAGGATGTACTTTGACTTCCTAGCCCTGAGAGTTGTTCTTATTCTAAAGACTATTCTGTCAATCAGGGCCTCCTTCTCGGCTGAAAGGTTCTTCTTCTTTACCAGAACAGCTTCCGATTTCAAGATCACCTCCTTTTCTACAAGACCATTCTTAAACAAGGTACTACCGCTACTTACTAGATCACAAATAGCATCGGATAGTCCAATATTAGGAGCTATCTCCACCGAACCAGAAATCACATGAATATCAGCATTAATATTGTTATCATTTAAAAACTTCTGCAAAGTAACAGGATAGGAAGTAGCTATTCGCTTGCCATTCAAATCTTGGATGCCCCTATAGTCCAAGTCCTTTGGAAGGGCTATTGAAAGACGGCACTTTGAGAACCCCAGGTGTTCTATTACCTCTACATCAGCATTCTTTTCGTGCAAAAGATTTTGGCCCACTACGCCTAAGTCGGCTACACCATCTACCACATATTGAGGGATATCAGAGTTTCTCAAATACAATACATCTAAGGGGAAATTATGGGAACTCGCCTTTAGTTGATCTTTCCCATTATTGACCGAAATTCCACCAGCCTTTAGTAAGTCCAATGACCCATCGAAAAGTCGTCCCTTCTTCTGTACAGCAACATTAAGTCTAGTCTCCATTAAATTCATTTACTTCATTAAATAAAAAAATCCCACCTGGACTACAGGTAGGATTTCTATGTCTTACACACATCAATCAACTAACTACCTGTGAGGGTATTCTGAAATGATGATGGATATGTGAAATGTTTCTTTTCATAAGCTGAGACAAAGATATAAAAGATTTCTATAAAAATAGTTAACATTGGGTTTACAAACGAAAGATTACTTTTACCACACAACTTAAACACTCAGATGGATATTACATTATTTGTAATGTGGGCGGGTTTCTTGTTAGCTTCGTTTTCAGTCATTGGTAACGATGTTATTCAGACCCTGGGAACATTCATGAGTTCAAATGAAAAGCGGCCTTGGTGGGTGCTTTGGATTTTTGCCGGTAGTATTCTGACCGCGACCTTGATCTATAGCTGGGTAATTAATGATGGAGACGTATCCTATCTCAGATTGGTTGGTGATCCACCTGAATATACTATTGAGAGTCCCAAATACCCACTGCCTGATCCCTTTGCATGGTACTACCTGCTTCCGCCACTAGTCCTCCTATTTGTTACGCGTTGGGGAATTCCAGTCAGCACCTCATTCTTGATTCTTACCTTTTTTAAGCCAAAAGGGCTTGAGGATATGATGGTTAAATCTCTAATCGGTTACGCTGTGGCCTTTGGAGCAGCCATATTAGTTTACATTTTGATCACCAAACGCTTTGAAAAGAAGTTTATCGAAAATCCGATTGACGCAAGGCAGAAGAAGATTTGGACGGTTCTCCAATGGGCTTCTACAGGATTCTTGTGGACGCAGTGGCTAGCTCAAGATTTTGCCAATATATATGTCTATCTACCAAGACAATTAAATACTACATCGTTAGTTATTTCA
>CAZMYK010001003.1:0-1569 GCA_964570435.1 uncultured Saprospiraceae bacterium
AGAAGACCAACAATGTATTCATTTGTGATGGCCATTCCAAGCCGAATTCCTGCCATACCCCAAGCCTTGGACAGGGTTTGTATGACGATCAAATTATCCGACCTAGCAATTAACTTAGCAAAGCTTTCTTCTTGTGAAAAATCAATGTATGCCTCATCTATAACAACTATCCCCGGGAAGGCTGTAATTATCTGTTCCACATCCTCTCTATTCAGCGAAATTCCAACAGGATTGTTAGGCGAGCATAGAAAAAGTATCTTCGTTTCCGCATCACTATTTTCTAATATCAGCTCTGAATCAATCTGAAAATTTTGTTTCAAAGCTACCTCTCTTACAAAGATATTATTCACACCAGCCAAGACCTTATACATCCCATAAGTTGGAGGTGTTATGATTACATTATCTTTCCCAGGGATACAAAATAGCCTCATAATCAAGTCCAATACTTCGTCAGAACCATTTCCCAAGAAGAGATACTCTTGTGAGACGTCCTTAATCTCTGCTAGTCGCTTCTTGACGTCCACTTGCAATGGATCAGGATATCTGTTCATTTCATTGTTAAAGGGATTCTCATTGGCGTCTATATAAACTTCGGCCTCACCAACAAATTCATCGCGAGCCGAAGAATAGGGCTTCAGTTGCAGTAATTCCGGTCGCACAAGTTCTTCTATTGCCTTCATACTTTTCTATTCAATTCACTTAACCGCACACTTACTGCATTTTTATGACCTTGCAGTCCTTCCGCGGCTGCCATTACTTCAATCGTGGGTCCCAGACTAGCGATGCCTGCCTCAGTGATTTCTTGAAATGTTATTTTCTTTACAAAATCATCCAAGTTCACTCCACTGTAGACGCTTGCAAAACCTGACGTAGGCAAGGTATGATTGGTCCCTGAAGCATAGTCGCCTGCGCTTTCTGGACAGTAATTTCCTAAAAAAACAGAGCCTGCATTGAAAATCTCTTTGATGTATTTCTGGTAGTCCTCATCTGCGACGATTAAATGTTCTGGCGCATAGAGGTTAGAAAATTCAATTATCTCTGCGGTATCTCGAAGAAGGATGAACTTTGAGTTATCCATTGCCTGCTTAGCTATATTTTTGCGTGGTAGATCAAGCAGTTGCACATCTATCTCGTCCATAATTGATGTCATCATCGTTCTACTTGATGAAAGACAGACTACCTGAGAATCCACTCCATGTTCAGCCTGTGATAAGAGGTCTGCAGCGGCGAATCTAGGGTTTGTATTTTCAGAAGCAATGAGTAATAATTCAGACGGTCCTGCAGGCATATCAATAGGAGTACCCAAAGATAAGGCATATTTTTTTGCTGCGGTAACATACTGGTTTCCAGGACCAAATATCTTTTGAACTTTAGGTATACTTTCACTACCTAGGCACATGGCTGCAACTGCCTGAGCACCTCCTACAAGGAATATTCTAGTTACACCAGCCAGTTTTGCAGCATATGCAATAGCGGGGTGAATTCCGCCTTCCTTACTTGGCGGAGTACATAATACAATCTCTTGACAACCTGCTATTTTTGCAGGTAGGGCCAGCATCAATACAGTAG
>CAZMYK010001004.1:0-1565 GCA_964570435.1 uncultured Saprospiraceae bacterium
GCCAACGCCCCAACACGCCAACGCCCTAATCTGCTAACGCCCCAACGCCCTAACGCCCCAACCCCTACAACTTCGCCTTAATAGCCGCTGTCAAGTCTTCAGAATCTTCAAAAAGTATCGCTCCTAGACCACTGTCAAAGATCATCGTATAGCCATTTTCCTTTCCGTACTGCTCGATTAGTTCTCTTACCTTCTTAAAAATTGGATCATAAAGCCCAGTCCTTTTTTCTAAGAGTTTGTTCTGAACTTCTTGTTGGTATACTTGGATGCTTTGTTGTTCTTGTCCAAGGGTAGCCTCTATTTCCTGTGCCTGAAGCTGAGAAATGGAACCAGAATTTAACTTAGTCTGGTAGTCTTGGTAGTTTTTCTGAAACTTAGCCACCATATCTTCACCCACCTTGGTCAATTGTTGCTGGTAGGTCTGTAGTTCTGAATCTGCTGTTTTAATTTCAGGTAAGTCTGCCATAAGCTCAGAAGAATTCAAGTGTCCGAACTTCTGTGCTGTAGCTGAAAAGGTAGTTGCTAGTACCATAAGTACAGCAAAAAGTAGCTTTGTGATTGTATTTGAGTATCTCATCGAAATTTGTTCATTTAACATAAGGACGCAAAAGTACTCTTACAGTAGCGGAAATTCTAATTCTTTAACCAAACTTTAAGGGAAATTGAGCAAAAGCAGCACATTTGCCAACAAAAAAAGCCCTACAGGAGGGCTTTAATATATCGTCAACGTCTTCTAATACTAAGATTCGTTTGATTTTTTCTCAAGGATGGCTTCCTTCTTCGGCTTCTCGATCTCCCTCATATTTTCCTTAATTTCAGATTCAATATTAGCTTTCGCACTATTGAATTCCTTAATCCCTTTTCCTAGACCCTTCATTAATTCAGGGATCTTACGACCTCCGAAAAGTAACAATACTACTAAAACTATTAGTATGATTTCGGGACCTCCAAGATTGAATATTAATAATGTAGCATTCATTTTCTTAATTTTTTTCAAAGTTACAACGAAAAAACAATTAAATCACAGGAATAATTCCTGAAAGTGTTAGAGAATTGTCTCTGTCACTTCTTAAGACCAATTTCTCTTAGTCTTTCATCTAGGTAATCACCAGCAGTAATGGGTTCATATGCTAGTGGCCTTGCAGTCGTGACCGTATCTCCTAGACATGTAAGATCCATTTCACTTACTGGATGTAAGAAGAAAGGAATCGACAACCTAGGCTTGTGCCATTCGGCCTTTGGTGGATTAACAACTCTATGTGTGGTCGAAATGAGATAGTTATTGGTCAATCTTTGGAGCATGTCTCCTACATTGATCACAATTTCACCTTCTCCCGGAACGATATCTAACCACTCATCATCAGCAGTTAGAATCTGAAGTCCTCCTGCAGATGCACCTACTAGAAGGGTAATCAAGTTGATATCCTCATGCGCCGCGGCACGGACTGATCCTTCCGGCGGCGGGTTTGTATGCGCGGGATAGTGAAGCAAGCGGAGGATCGAATTCCCGTTATCCACTTTGTCATCGAAATAATTCTCATCCAAATTTAGATAGAGCGCGACTG
>CAZMYK010001005.1:0-1558 GCA_964570435.1 uncultured Saprospiraceae bacterium
CTTTGTTTTGCTTCTTTGGTAAGAATTTTCTTACGTTTTCATATGAAGATGGAAAGTCGTAGTAGGAGAAAATGTTACTATAACCCTTCAAGTAGTCAGCCTTCACGTCAGCTTTTTTGATTGGATCACCTATTTTCTTGGGGACAAGCATAACACCACAAAAGGGAGGCGCCATATAAAACTTTGATCCCGTAATCATAACCATGCAATTCATTTCCAAGAGCTCATTGACCAATTTCTTGGAATTTCTGAATTGGCAAAGATCTACGACCCAAAGTACGCTGCTGTCTAACTTAGGTATTAAACTTATATCATCCTCAATTCCTGACTTACTTCCTATGACCAAGGCTCCAATCTTGGACATCTCAGGATGTTTCGATATTTCATCTTTGATACTAGCAGTATGATCTAAGATCAAACCGCTCTTGCTTCTTGCTGAGAAGCGGCTAAGGCTTATGTCATAGTGGGGATTAATGTCCTCGCCCTTTTCTACTCGTTCTCCAAACTGGTTGGTGTCACCAAAATATTTACCCAGGAAGGCCATTTGTGATCCTGAACCAAGCTCTTCGGGACAGGTAAGTAGCACAAGTTTCTTATTTCCGGGATTAATGATTTCTGAGAAGATCATTGGGATGTAGGCGAGATCGCTGCCCGAAGGAGCAAAGATGACATCAAATACATTTTGACCCTTATAGTTAAGTAAGGACTTTAGCCTTCGCGATTGCGCCCCTCTCACTTTGGAGTACTCCTCTTGATCAACATACTTGCCAAAGTCTTGCAGCTTTGATCCTGTTTGCTCGTTAAGGCTTGCACAGGTGCAAGAACCTCTAGTAAAAAGATCTTTGTAATTGGATGGACAAAGGTGGTACTTATGCTTGCCATCTTGAATGAGGTCAATTCTCTCATCGCCGCCTTCGCTTAGGAGCCTTTCGTATCTTAAAATGTCGAGCTCCTCCTGCAGTCTTGTATTTAATTCTGTGCTGATAATGTTAGATTTGGTGATGTAAGTTAGTTCAAAAGTTGCTGAACTATAAATTGCTGTTGAATATCTGTAAGTTCTGTATGCATGGGCAAGGATAGAACAGACTTGCAAAGAGTCTCCGTGTTTTCTAAGTAAAGGTCCTCATTCCCAACACGAAAGGCCTCCTGCTTATATAGTGGTAGAGGGTAGTAGATGCCATGAGGAATTTCATGACCTCTAAGTTTTTGCCTTATGCCATCTCTATTTTTTACTTTTAGCGTGTATTGGTGAAAAACGTGGGTCGAATCTTGATCTCTGTAAGGAGTCTCAATATCAAGATCTTTAAGTAAATCATCGTACCTACGAGCAGCTTCTTGCCTAGCTGATATGTAGTCATCTAAGTATTGTAGTTTAACATTCAAGACTGCTGCTTGCATGGCATCCAAGCGGGAGTTTATTCCAATCCTGCTATGGTGATACTTTTTTGCCTGGCCATGATTTGCAATCATCCTAACCTTCTGTGCTAGGTCATCATCATTTGTAAAAATAGCACCGCCATCTCCCATACAGCCCAGGTTCTTAGAGGGAAAGAACGAG
>CAZMYK010001006.1:0-1555 GCA_964570435.1 uncultured Saprospiraceae bacterium
TGTTGAAAGTGAGGTAGAAAATTTTGTTGAGGTTAATGGAGCTGTAATTAACAATGGTAGGTATGAAAGAAGGGATGGTATGCAACTCAGCGATCTCCTGCAGATGGCTTCATTGACAAGTGATGCAAGAACCGACTTGGCCTTCATCAAACGAACCGGAGATGATGGTAAGATTATTTATATAAAGGTGAATATTGAAGATGGAAACTCAGATTTAGACTTAAATCTGCAAAATAGAGATATCGTCAACATTTACAAGTCGGCAACTTTTGTGGACAATCAGAGTTTCAAAGTGAGTGGAGCTGTTAGAAATCCGGGATCTTTCGGTATTGCTCTAGATCAGAGTATCTCACTTGCTGATGCATTAGAACTTGCTGGTGGTTTAAGGAGAGATGCTTCTAATATTGGTATAATACATACTCGTGATCCCTTGACACCAAATGTCAAGCAGTACATGAGAGTCATCCTATCAGAGGCTTTAACCAACAGTGAGTTTTATCAACTTTCTGCCTTGGATTCACTTGAGATATTTTCAGAGAATCTCTTTTCTGAGAGCAGCAATGTTAAGATTTCAGGAGCAATTAATCGGCCTGGTGCATTTCAGTATGGCCTAGGGATGACCTTGGCAGATGTCTTGGTAATGTCTGGTGGTTTTACAATAGGTGCGGCAACAAATAAGGTTGAAATTTCAAGGCTTCTTATGGAGGATAATCAACCTACGAGGACCATCATAGCAGATTTTGAGGTTGATAGAGAATTGACTGAGGGAAGCGAGAATCTTGACTTTGTTCTGCAGCCATACGATGAAATTCAGGTTAGATATGTTCCAGAGTTTGAGTTGCAGCAGGTAGTGAAATTGAGTGGGGAAGTTAAGTACCCAGGTGAATATAGCCTGATTAAGGAAAATGAAACCGTGCGAGAAATACTGAAGCGCGCAGGAGGTATTACACTTGAAGCCTTCCCGACTGCAGCTAAACTAATAAGACAAGAAGACGAATTGGGAGTGGTTATCATTAGATTGGACGAAGTCCTTTCTGAAAACACATCTAAGTTTAATTTTAAGCTTAAGGACGGCGACCAGATTGTAATTCCAAAATCCAAGGATTTTGTAAGTATTGTTGGGGCTACAAATGCAAATAAACTCTATTCGCAAGATATTATCGGAGCCCAAAATCAAATAAATGTTCCCTACCATCCTGGAAAAGATGCCAAATTTTATATTGAATATTATGCGGGTGGTGTTTCGCGAACTGGAAGCGCCAATGAGATTTTTGTAGAGAATGTTAATGGGGAGGTTCGAAGGACAAAGAATTACTTCATTTACAAGGATTACCCGAATGTAGAAATGGGGTCTAAGATTGTTGTTGGTGCAAAACCTGCGAAGACGCAAGAGCAAAAAGATAGGGAGGATGTGGATTGGTCTAAGGTCTTGGCAGACTCAGTTGGACAGGCAGTATCAATCCTAAGTTTACTACTACTGATCCAACGAATTTAACTACGGACAAAAAAAATATGATAAAAAAATATAATTCATTTTTTTATTTTTAGAAAGATT
>CAZMYK010001007.1:0-1552 GCA_964570435.1 uncultured Saprospiraceae bacterium
AATGCTGATCATCGTTCTGTTGAATCCATTATGAGTGAGTATCGTGCCGTTCGCATGGCTACAATTGCTTTGTTCGAAAATTTAGATGATGCTGCCTTCTCCAGGATTGGTACTGCGAGTAGTGCTCCAGCTTCACCCTTGTCGATGGCTTTTGTGATTGCAGGACACCAGACTCATCATATGAATCTGTTTAGAGAAAAATATTCCCAATAATTGAAGATGAGCAGTAATATGAATGAAAATAATCCACTTATCAAAATCCAGAACTTTGATTTTCTAATCGGGAAGTGGAAGGTCGTAAACAAAAGACTTAAAGAGCGACTGCAAGGTTGCGATGAATGGATTGAATTTCAGGCCAACATGGAGACAAAGTCATTTCTAAACGGATTGGGCCTAATGGACGAAATGAAGTCATCTCACTTTGGCGATGATTTTATCGGACTTAGTATTAGAATGGTTGACCCTAAGACAAATATTTGGACCATTTATTGGGCAGATACTTCAAGTCCCGAAAACTACCTAAAAGAGCAGGTGAAAGGTGTATTTAATGATGGGATTGGAGTTTTTTATGGTAGGGAATCATATCTTGGAACTGAGTACCAACTGAGGTTTACATGGAAAAAGCATTCTGAAAGTACAGCGCTTTGGGAACAAGCCTATTTTGATGAAAAATCCAAGGAGTGGGAGACCAATTGGACAATGGAGTTTACAAGTGAAAATTAAGCGGAAATAGCCCGCATAAGCAAAAAAATGAAAAGATGGGTAAAAAAGGATCAATGCCAAACTTCAAGAGTATTGACGATTACATCGACAGTCAATCACCTGAAGCCCAAGAAATCTTGAGTCAGCTAAGAAGTTTGATAACAGTGGCTGTCCCAGAAGCAGTGGAAATTCCTAACTATAAGGTGCCTTCTTTTACACTTGTTTCAGGAGCAAAACCTGAAAAGCAGCTGATGATCGTTGCTTATGCAAAGTACGTGAGTTTTTATCCCTACCAAGCTACAATAGAACATTTTCAAGCCGACTTAAAAGATTTCGAATTAGGTAAGGGCACCGTGAAGTTCCCATTTAACCAAGCCTTGCCCATAGACCTCATTAAGCGAATGGTCATCTTTAGAAAAGAAGAACTCCTAGCTAGTTTAGATTTGTGAAATTCAAGGTATGAAGTATCAATGGAATAGGGTCAAGATGCAAGCAATGGCATATCCATGTCCCTGTTGTGATTACATCAGCTTATCGGAAAGGGGGGCTACTTAATTTGTCCTATTTGCTACTGGGAAGATGATGGACTGGATGTTGACCAAGTTGATACCCATTCTGGCCCAAATCACATGACTTTGCGTGAGGGTAGGGCTAATTTCCAAAGACATGGGGCTTGTGAATTAAGGTTCGTCCAGTATGTGATTTCTGACAAAGAAAGATTGAAATTTGGATCAATTGAACGGAACTTGGATTAAAGTACTACTTGCCTGGTCTTGTGCAGTGATTTTGGCTTTGAACATAAAGTAATCAACTAATAATCTCCACAACTACTTGAAGACTTTCTTGAGTT
>CAZMYK010001008.1:0-1548 GCA_964570435.1 uncultured Saprospiraceae bacterium
CCTACATTAACATGCTATCTAAGCACATCGGAAATCAAGCGTGTAGTGGCTACACCCTCCTCAAGGATGAGGTATATGACCAGAATACCAATATCGCAGCATCTAGCCTGATAGAAGTAGAGAATGTCACAGTAAGATCTCCTTATGAATTAATACTTAGAGCTACCCAAGTAAGGTTTACATCTGACTGTACTATTGCCGAAGGTGCCAAGATCACCATTATCGAAGAAGATGGCTGTGGAGGAAATTGAACTGTTGAAAAATTTGTCCTAAGGCTACTAATAGCAAGGTCGTAGCATCAGGTAGAGGACAGGACCGGTCACTGCAACATATAACCATAATGGGAATACCCACTTGGCCATCTTTCTGTGCTTGTCTATCTGATTCGTGTAGCCACGAATTAAAGTAAAGAGGATAAATGGAAGAATAACACCTGCCAAAATGATATGGCTGATTAATAGAACAAAATAAACGATTCTAATGCTACCCTCTCCACAATAGTTGGTCTCCGGGGTAGTAAAATGATACAAGACGTAAGAAAGTAAAAACAAAGCTGAGGCAATAACAGCTGCAAACATCGTTTTCTTGTGGGCTTCGATCTTCTTTTGTTTTACAAATACTAGTGCCATCACGAGAAGCACTGCGGCAACTGCATTTAGACTACTATGCACTGCTGGTAGAAAACTAAAATCCACACCCAGGTCGATCTTTACCCTGCGCATTAACATCACAAGCGCAATGACTACAATCGACACGATGTAGGCAACAAGATTTAGTTTCTTGGCCAATATCAAATCTGACTTTGTTGCCTCTCTATTTTTCATCTTCTCTTTTTAATACGATGTCTTGCTCCTTCTTCCGCGGAATAATAATTGGAATATGTTGAATGAGTTTGGTAAAAGAGCTACTATCGAAGCTATAGTAGTTTCTGATCTGTGCAGCAGTGTCTATTAGTGCAATTTCTTGCTCGTAAGGATAGTCACCAAGAACAGCATTCCACTGCCCATCATTTTCGAAACTAGCTAGGTCAATCGAGTCACCTAAGAAGCTGATCATTTGAAATTCCTTGCGATGAGAAAATTGTTCAAAGACAGGTTCCAAGTAGGCTCTCGCTTCTGATGCATCGCCATTGTAGACGATCGAAGCCATTCCATGAAATGGGTTGCTAGTGAAGGGAGGATAGTCAAAGGACTCAACACTTGCTTTTGTTTCAAGATCTTGCAAGGCCTCTAAGCGAAAATTGTAACCCTTAATCAGATACAAGTAGCTGATGGCAGGAAAGACGACCAATAGAGCAAGGACCGCTATGACTTTAATTGCTTTCATAGATTATATAAGAAAAGCCATCTTTTCAGGATGGCTTTTATATTATTGAAAATCTTCTTCTTTCATAATCCTGACATCGGAGCCAATCTTTGGTGATTCTTCGATGTCAATCACTTCCCCGATAGTCTCACTGTTCTTGCTTTCGATCAGACTTCTTCTCTTATTCCAATCACTACCTTCCCAGAAAAAAGCAATAATGGCCCATATGAGTAGTGCCATCGG
>CAZMYK010001009.1:0-1544 GCA_964570435.1 uncultured Saprospiraceae bacterium
CAAAATGCTCAGCCATTTCACGCACACTTAGACCCTCACAGTACATTTTGGTCAATTCATCATCGAGCACTTGGGTCCACTTTTGATAAGCACTTTTCTGCCGCCGCTTGCTATCCATCACTGAAAATGCCCTAATGTAGGCTTGCGATGCACTTAGCTTTTCCTCAGTTTTCTTTTTGAGTTTATTCTTTGGGTTTTCTGAATTGACAAGAAAGATTTCTCGTCGACCAGCATACTCTTGAGGCACTAGGTCCGAAGGTATGTACAAGCGATTCCTTGTCCTTGTGATGGCAACATACAGTAAATTGACCTCCTCATTTACTTGAGCTTCGTCAAAGTCAATTTCAGGATCATTTTGCATCGACTCGATGCGCTCTTCGGAAATGAAGTCATTGACAATTTGTACGGAGTCATATTCCATACCCTTACAACGATGTACCGTAGAGAAAATCATTTCAGCCTTGTCTTTTTCCTCATTGCTGACGTGCTTCTCTTTGATTTCCTTCAGTATCCGCGGAATGTCACTGCCATACTCTTTCACTATCTGAATCATCAGACCTAGGTCATGTTCATCCGTCTTTTCTACATATTCTTCAAGATCTTCGATTGACCTCATCTGCTTAATCATTGCGTCCCTTATATACTCATACTTACCGTTGTGTAGATTGAGAATGTCGTATAAGGAACCACCTTGTTCAGCATAGGTGTACGAATTGATATTTCCCTCGAAGTAGAGATATTTCACATCCTTTTCTGTGACGAATTCAATGGCCTTCAAAAGTAGACCGAGATTGGTTCGGGCTAGCGTAGCCTTCGACTTCTTGGACGTGCTCTTGCCTCTTCCTTGGATTCTTGGCGCTTGAAATGGGAAAAGATGTTGCTTCCAATTGAGAACATCCATCGCTAGATCTGCAAGATCTTGTCTAAATCGAAAGCTCTGTGAGAGTTGAAGATTCTTGAAGTTCACCTGTTCGAGGGAATTGACTGCATAACGCCAACTGTAGATTTGTTGGTTGCTGTCTCCTACAATCACCTTGGTGGCTGCCTGCCTTGAGAAGACATCAAGCATGGTCGGTGAAGCATCTTGTCCTTCGTCGAAGAGGATGTAGTCAAAATGTAAGACGGGTTGAGAAAGTTGAAACTTCTTAAGATAGAAGTCATGTGTGCAGTCAATTTCTTTACGATCTAGTTTAGCTAGGAAAATTCTAGTTTGCTGCTCAATATAGTTGTAGTAATTCTTGACAAAGACCCTTGCTTTTTTATCCTTGACGGTGTTGAGGTAGTTTAGATCTTGTACTTTTTTCGCATTAGAATTGCAAAAATAGGCCGAGAATTTGCTTACATGATTGGCGATCACATATTGATCGTGTTGTTCACCACCTGCTTGCAAGTTAAGGATTTCTGCTATTTCATGTGTCTTATATCCTAGACCCTTAACCTTGTAGCCATATCTGAAAACAATGTGTTTGTAAGCAAGGGAATGAGCCGTTTCAACTTGGACATGGGCTAAGCCCTCATCCTGGAAGCGTTTGATCGCCTGTAGC
>CAZMYK010001010.1:0-1543 GCA_964570435.1 uncultured Saprospiraceae bacterium
GGATCCCATTTCAGGATAAATTGCATGGTCTGAATGTTCGAGAAATTTCTTACTGAAACTGGAATACATCCCACTTCTCCCATATTAATGTTGGTGTCGCCAGCAACAAGGGCGAAGGCGTTAGGATCTATTTCTCCAACTATTGTATATGACCCATCATTAACTACGTAGGGTACAGATACCTCACTTGAATTAGTGAAGTCAATGGCGTCTTCATCTTCTCCTCCTACTTCTATCACACTCACCTGACCATCCGTCCCGATAGCATCGAAACAAAACTCTATAAGAGTACCATCGAGGGTAACAGGGTTAACGGCCGAAAAATCAAACCAGGCTAGGTTAACCCTTCCTTGGTCTGCTTGAAGGTCATTCAAGTTTGCATCATCAAAGTCAGGAAGGTTGGCATTCTGAAAGCCAGTATATCTTACTATGGTGGGATCGAATTTCAAAAGAAACTCCACTACCTGGATGTCTACAAAGTTTTCAACTCTTACAGGTACGCACATGTTCGAACCCGCATCTACTGTTACGTCATCAACCGTAACTGTTAAGGTTCCGCCAGTACAATCGGTACCATTAATCGTGGCCACACCGTTGTCCGGAATACCACCTACATTCATTGCGTTTATATCCCCAAATTCAATCTGGGTGGGATCATTCGAAAGTCTAATGTCAGAAATATCGCAGGCGCTTCCTATTGCTTCCAGTCTTAATGTAAAAATTAAAGCTCCGTCAGGAACTGTTTCAGGTTCTGTATTAGACTTACTCCAAGAAACGGTAAGCTCGCCACTATCTCCGGTCTCATCAGGTGTGCTAATCGCCGCGTCAGAAAATTGATCGATCGCAGTAGTCACATTAGCAAGTTCGACATATTTAAACTTTGTTGCATCCCACACGATTGAATATTGGGAAGATACTATTCCGTCGAAGTTGGTATAAGTGATATCTATATCTACTGTTCCACCGACGTCTGCAGCGTCATCGCTGATTCCTACTGTCACCTGTGCGGTGGAGATCTGAATCATTGCGAATAGTCCAAGTAAAAGTAGGGAGTATTTCTTTACCATGCTAAAGGGACTTTTTATGATTTGCATAAATGTTTTTTATTGTTGAATCGCCAACAAAGATAATATAAGTTTTATTTCAATATTCGTGCCACTATAAGCCTAGGTGACAAATATTACTAATAAGCGTAATACAAGTCTTATGCCAAGTTGTGATCTATGGCAAACCTGATTAAGGAAACTGTATTGTGCACTCCTAATTTTCGCATTATGTTCTTTTTGTGCACTCCTACCGTCTGTTCGCTGATAAAAAGGAGGTCACCGATTTCACTATTTGACTTTGCTTGTACGATGTGCTCTAGCACTTCTACTTCTCTTTTGGTCAATTTCTGCTTAGCTTGAAATTTATTGTTGTAAATATTTTGTCTTATATCAAGATCTGCCTTCTCGCCCATCCTTGGGGTCAGGCGGAGTCCAGCCGTCATGTATGTCTTACCTTCTAGGACCTCTCGAAGTCCCTCATAAAGTTCATTGGATGT
>CAZMYK010001011.1:0-1542 GCA_964570435.1 uncultured Saprospiraceae bacterium
TTGCGAGCAAGGCGCCTGTAGCCGCTAATGGAACTGAAAATCCCAAGACAAAGGGAGCTGAAAGGGATTCAAAAGAGGAGGCTAGGATGATGAAAATCAGGAGGAAGGCCGCCCCTATTAGCGGCTTAAAATCCTTGAGCTGGTCCTGTGCATTGATCATTTCTATTGCTACCCCTGGAGGTAGTGGGTAGTTAGCAATGAGGTCACTAATCGTTTCTCTATAGGAATCAAGCACCTCCTTGGTCTGTTCTGCCTGGCGAGATGGCGAGTAAGTAAGTTCGATTTGCTTTTGCTGGTTGATCCGTCTGATATCGTCAGCACCTTGGGCTGTATTAATGGTAGAAATATCTTTTATCTGATGAATTCTACCTTGCTGATCTCTCACTTCCAATTCCTTCAGGTCGGCCATTGACTTTGGCTCGATTTCGGTTTCCACTTCATCACCCTCCCTAATCAAAATATCATAGTCCTCATTTCCGTATTTGAAACTCGTGCCTGCAGAAGACTGTTGACCAAAATCCCTCAAAGCCACTATGATATTTTCGGGCGTTATGTCATTCTTGGCCATGGTGAGCGGATCAAAGTTGAGCAAGGCTTCAGGTCGATTACCACGTGTGCTCAATCTAGCAGAACGCGTTTCATTTAAATTTTCGACATAGTAGAGCAAGTCCTGCCCAACCCTTTGCAAAACAGCAATGTCTTCGCCTTTTATGACAATACGTTCTTGATTATTACCGAAACCCATCAGGGCACCCATTGCACCCATACCACCATCACCTTGCCCTCCGCCTCCAGCGCCACCACTTCCCGCGGGCTCCGTCAAACTTATTGTTCCTCCTCCGATTCGTTTGATCAGTTCTTCTATTTGCGCCTTGATTTCGTTAAACGATCTGCCGTCAATTTCTTTAAATTCTTCCTTTAACTTAATGCTTACCACTCCATCTTCTGCCCGAATTCGACTGCTGACGTCTTCCTTTTCGTTAATGTCCATCACCTTTGCTTCCACTTCTTTGACGACCTTGTCAGTGGTTTCCATCGTGCTCCCTTTCGCCATGGTGACGAAGACATCGATTTGATCCGTTTCAAGCTCTTCAAGGGTATTAATATTTAGCGCAAGCACTGCAAAAGTGGTGATGAAGAATAAAAGTAGACCGCCAATTATAATTCTTGCTGGCGACCTCAAACTACTCTTCAACAAGACCATGTAAATTCGCTCTGTGCGCGTTTTTACCTTGGATAAATTAAATACCGACTTCCTACTTCTTGTTTTTCTTCCCAAGGCAATCGCTGCTAAAACTGGAATCAAAAAAAGTGCGACAAACAAGGACATCATCAAGGTAGAAATGATGGAGACGCCGATGTTCTTTCCTACGATCTTGAGCAAGTAGTTGCCGAAAAAGACAAAGGGCAAGAAAACGGTAGCTGTGGTTAAGGTGGCAGCCAGCACAGCCTTTGCAACACCCAGGACACCTCCGCTTACTGCATCCTTGGTAGACTTCCCCTCAGAAACCAGTCGATAGATATTCTCCAGAACAACAATGC
>CAZMYK010001012.1:0-1541 GCA_964570435.1 uncultured Saprospiraceae bacterium
TCAGACGTCTCCGATATTACGAACTTTAAATCACTAACTGAAAGAATGTAAGCTCATGGTGTTATTATGCAATTCAATTCAAAACGTTGCACGAGGTTTGATTTTTTTTCAATTTAGTTCTTCTTGCATGATTATCCTACCTCCATCTCCCCTAGCCTGAAAGACTGCAGAGACAGCCTCTCCGTCTACATAAAGGTGAAGCAAGCCATAGTTCTTTTCGGTGACTACGCTTCCAATTCGATGTTGATTATCCTCTCCCTTGAACTTGGTATAGGAGTGGGTCATACCTGAACAAGTCACTTCGTAAAGGGGTTCTGGACGCTTAAGCCTAGAAACTTCTGTGATGTGGCGGTCCCCGGAAAGCAAGATCGTCCTTTTTCCATATTGCCTGATGAGGTCAATCAGTTTCTGTCTTTCATTTGGGAAATTAGCCCACTTTTCGAATCGGTGCTCTTCGGGCAAGACTTGGATTCCATTACCAATTAAAATCAGATCAGCCGTGGTACTTTGGAGCTCCTGCTCTAACCAATCCCACTGTTCATTCCCTAGAATGCTACCTTCTAAGTTAGGCTGGTAGTTTCTTCCAGACATCTTAGGTTCATCTCTGAAGTACCTGCTATCTAGCAAAATAAGCTTGACCGCTAGACCTTCTTTTGATAACTCATACGATTGATATCCTCCCTTTCTTTCCCAGACGGGATTGCTCCTTGGTACTTGTAAGAAATCTAACATCAAGTCCCTCATTTCATCCTTCTTGGAAAACTCCTTTCCCGCATTGTTTTTTCCATAGTCATGGTCATCCCATATGCCATAGATACTAGTGCTCTCTATCAATTTCTGGTAGTCAAGATTTTGCTTCTGCAGGTCATACTTCGCCTTCATGACCTCCCCATCTTCAGTGTCGCCGTAGACATTGTCTCCTAGCCAGATCCAAGAATCAGGTTTGTCCGCCAGTATATCATCCCAGAGGATCTGCTCTTTAGTCTCTTTATTGCAAGAACCGAAGGCGATCGTCATTGCTGGTTTAAGAACTTCTTCCGAATTTCCTGCTTTTTCCACATGCTTGCATTGGAACAAAGAAAAGATGATAAATAATACCACTATAGAATTTGTCATGGTACAAAGGTACGATGCACAAGATTAACTGAATATTAATTCTGAGTGATTAAGCTAAATAGACTAGTGGGTGCATTTGAATAAAATGCTATGCTGTACGATTCTAAACGGAAATTGGAGGTTCTTGATTCTGCTCTGCAATCATCAGAAAATTTAGCCCAGAACAACTAGTCAGATCTCCTACATATAAGGCTGTGCGAATTTCTCGATGATGGCCATATATATATCCTCGAAGGCAATCGCAATTCCCATTTCTATCGACTCACCAAATGAATGATGCTTGAATGCTCCGAAATAAAACATCTTTTCCAAAGGTGTCATCCTGTTGTACACGGCCATGATCGGAACCATATTGATCTGATAGTCTTTTCTAAGAAGATAGAACAAGCCTTTGAAAACGTCGCGATCCAACATAGCAATCTGTT
>CAZMYK010001013.1:0-1537 GCA_964570435.1 uncultured Saprospiraceae bacterium
GCAAAAGTACGATTTTTTATTCAATTACCTGTTATTTCTACCTCTTCTTTTTCCTCCGCCCTTCTTCTTATCTACACCCACATTAGGAGAAAGATCTCTCTTTCCAAGTACCTCACCTTTGCAGATCCATACCTTGATTCCAATCTTCCCATATACTGTAAGGGCCTCATTCAATGAATAGTCGATATCTGCTCTAAAAGTATGTAATGGCGTCCTACCATCCTTGTACTCTTCTGATCTAGCCATCTCCGCGCCATTCAATCTTCCAGAGATTCTCACCTTGATTCCTTCCGCTCCCGCTCTCATGGTAGACTGGAGAGACATTTTTATTGCTCTTCTGTAATTAACTCTACCTTGTATTTGCTTGGCAATTGATTCTGCAACTATTGCAGCATCCAGCTCAGGCTTTCGAATCTCAATAATATTAATCTGCACATCCTTCTTAGTAAGGTTTTTCAACTCCTCCTTAATTCTATCCACCTCAGATCCACCTTTCCCGATGATGATACCAGGTCTTGAAGTGTGAATAGTCACTGTGATTCTTTTCAGTGTGCGCTCAATAATAATTCTCGCAATACCACCTTTATGGATTCTGGCATTCAAGTATGTTCTAATTTTCACATCCGAGATTAGATTGTCTCCGAATGAATGTCCTCCATACCAGTTAGAATCCCATCCTCGGATGATGCCTAACCTGTTGCCTATTGGATTTGTCTTCTGACCCATTTATTTGCTAGATTTAATATTATTCTTGAGTGATTTCTTCAGCTTCAACTTCATCCTGTGGTGTAGAAATCCTATTCTCTACTACCAGTGTCACGTGGTTAGTTCTTTTTCTAATCCTATGAGCACGTCCATGAGGAGCTGGTCTGAATCTTTTAAGCATCGTTCCTTCATCTGAAAATACAGTCTTAACAAAGAGATCGTATTCATCAGCACTGTAGGCCATGTCGTTTTTGTTCTCCCAGTTAGCGATCGCAGATAGCAATAATTTCTCTACCCACACTGCTGCTTCCTTCTTTGTATACTTAAGGATATTAAGCGCATCATCGACATTCTTTCCTCTGACAAGATCTACCACTAGTCTCATCTTTCTCGCCGACATTGGACAATTCCTTAGTTTAGCAACTGCTTCCATTTTACTTTCGTTTAAAAACTTAAATCAATTATTATTTTCTGTTACCAGAGTGTCCTCTAAAACTTCTGGTAGGCGAAAATTCACCTAACTTATGCCCCACCATGTTTTCAGTGATGAAAACAGGAATAAAGGTTTTTCCATTGTGCACAGCGATTGTTTCTCCAACCATGTGTGGAATGATCATTGAAGATCTAGACCAAGTCCTAATCACTGTCTTTCTATTAGATTCCTTAGCCTTAACTAGCTTCGCTAATAACTTGTGGAATACGTATGGACCTTTTTTTAGTGAACGAGCCATCTTATATTAATTTTTTTTCTTTCTCTTAGATATAATAAGCTTAGATGAAGCTTTTTTAGGATTCCTAGTTTTCTGACCTTTCGCCATAATTCCAGTTCTAG
>CAZMYK010001014.1:0-1526 GCA_964570435.1 uncultured Saprospiraceae bacterium
GCTGTGGCGAGTCCCTCAGCATAAGAAAGAGCGGTGAGCATCTTGACTTTGTTGCAAATCAGCTCGAGGAGAGTTTATATCATCTTTCAGATAAGCAAATGAATAAAATTATACTTGCATATGAGCCAATATGGGCTATCGGGACTGGAGAAACAGCATCGCCTGATCAGGCACAAGAAATGCATCATCACTTGAGGAATCACATTGCATCCAAATTTGGACAAGAAATAGCGGACAACATTCCAATTTTGTATGGAGGTAGCGTCAAGCCAGCAAACGCAAAAGAGATATTCTCCCAAGCGGATGTTGATGGAGGTTTAGTAGGAGGTGCTTCTCTTAAGGCAGATGACTTTGTTGAGATTATAAATGCATTCTAGAAAGGGAAGTAATTCTGCGCTCTACAAGCAATTCATAAAGTCCAAAGAGCAGGAAGGCAAAAATGACATTTGCGATAAGGTGACCGGTTAAAAACGGTAGACCTGCACCATAGGCTGATAACAAGCCCATCGCTGTTTTAGGATACATTGCACCAGTTAGCCAAGATCCAAAATTTGAAATAAGGAAAAACAGAAGGCTTCCAAGTACTGCTCCGCCTAATAGGCGTGGAGTGCTTACCTTTTTCAACATAAGAATTCCAAGGAGGACAATCGCGGCGGTTCCTAAGTAGGTATAGATCATAAAGTTCGTAAAGAGTACAAAACCCTCTTGATCCGGAAAAAATGCACGGTAGAGGGTATTGTTAAGAATTACATCAGTCACGAATAGTACTAAGATTGGAACCAAAAAAGCAAGTATTCTTTTACTATAGTAAGCTCCTCCTAATAGTGCAATTCCACCAAGGGGAGTGAAATTGTATCCATGGGGAATAAATCTAGCGATTGCTGCTATTGCTATTAGTGACGTTAGTACTATAATATTTCTCTTCACGCTAAGTATTTTTATCTTGCAAAACTAACAAATATAGAATTAATGAAAAATATAATTTTGATCCTACTTTCTTTTCTTGCCTCTTTCGTATTGAATGGGCAATCGTCTTACTGGCAGCAAGAAATAGCGTACCAGATGGACATTGACTTTGATGTGAGAACCCACCAATATAAAGGAAGTCAGAAAGTGTCTTACACGAACAACTCACCAGACACCCTACATAAAATCTTCTACCATATGTACTTCAATGCTTTTCAGCCAGGAAGTATGATGGATGAAAGATCAAGGACTATTCAAGATCCTAGTGCAAAGATTGGAGAAAGGATTGCTGCGTTGTCAGAAGAAGAAATGGGCTATCAGAAGGTGAAGAGTTTAATTCAAGATGGCCAGAAATTAGACTACTCTATGGAAGGTACAATTCTGGAGGTAGATCTCAATAATCCCATCTTGCCAAGTGAATCCTCGACTTTCGAAATGGAATGGGAAGCACAAGTTCCAATACAAATCAGGAGGTCAGGAAGAGATAGCAAGGAAGGAATATCGTACTCTATGACGCAATGGTACCCTAAGGTAGCTGAATACGACTTCATGGGTTGGCA
>CAZMYK010001015.1:0-493 GCA_964570435.1 uncultured Saprospiraceae bacterium
GGTCAACGGCTCTGCAGTAAGGCTTTGTCTTTCACTTAGGCCTGGGATATCAAAACTTGTGAATTCCTCAGCTGTAATAGCATTGACTAGACCGACAGACCATCCATCCTTGGTCTTACCACTAATCTTAGATGCTCCTAGAATATTGGTAAAATCCGACGTATTGACCTCTGTTGCGCCATCTGGAAGATTCACACTTCCGCGAGGACTAGTACCAATTCTTCTGGAATAGAATAAATTATCATTATTGTAAGGACCACCAGCTTCTGCATTGGTAGGACTGAATTCGAAGAGATTAGCATTTTCAATAAAAAATGGCCTTCTTTCTTGAAAGAAAACTTCAAACCCATCAATATTTAAGGCGGATGGATCAGCATCTACCTGACCAAAATCTGGATTAATTGTATAATCCATCGTGATATTATTGGTCAATCCTACCTTGCCATCTAAACCTGCGTTTAGTCTAGTCCTAGCATTCTCTCCAGTCGATCTA
>CAZMYK010001015.1:503-1514 GCA_964570435.1 uncultured Saprospiraceae bacterium
GGGTTGTGTCTCAATCTGTCTCTTGGGTTTTAAGTTTTTCAATCCCTTCAATTTAGCAAAATTACTAACCCACCCAGCGGCATTTTGTGGAATAAATTGAAAAGTGCTTCTTTCATCGGCTCTAAAATCACGCCTCATCACATTGAAGCCCCAGTCTTGATCTTCTAACTGTGAGAATCGCAATTGACTCAATGGAATCTTAATTTCAGCACTCCATCCTTCTTCTGTGATAGCTGTCGATGTATACCATATTGGATTCCAGCTTTCATCCCAGTTGTTTCCATTTCCAGTAATGAATTCATCTCCTTTCACGCCAGAAGCAGAAACTGTAAAAGCAAATCCCGTGGCATTATCACGATAGCTGTCTATATTAATTTCTACCCAATCTCCCGGAAAATTATCTCGTCTTCCTAGTCTTTTTTCGATTTTGGCGGGCTCTTCATCAAGGCATCGATAGGCGACGTATAGGAAATTTTCATCGTAGATAATCTTAAATAATGTTTGTCGGGTAGGCTTTTCTCCATTATTAGGTTGGTTCACTGTAAAATCTCCTCCCCATTCTACTCGATCCCAAACCGATTCATCAAAAATTGCATCTAATTTGATGGATTCTGAGCTTTCCAGAGATGCAGTGAAATATTCTTTTTTTTCAACAACAACGTTATCATCTTGACCATAGGCATAGAAACTACTTACGAGTAGAAGCAATAGGAAATTCAATTTCATCGTGAGAGGTTTTTCGTCAAGAAACATTGCGTCACTTACTATAACTTTCAAGACTAGAGGAAATTTGAAAGGTTGCACATCTTAAGACAAAAGTTGCAAAAGAATAGATAAACGGACTATTTTATTGGAAGAAACTAAAAAAAAGGCCTTACTGCTCAAAGGGAGTAGGGCTGTGCTTAAAAAGTGATTGAGATGGATATGAGTAAAGGAAATTCCATGTGGCATCAGTCTTAAGTTTTCAAAAAAATCTATATCTTAGGGAGACCAAAACGAAAGTTAACCACC
>CAZMYK010001016.1:0-1514 GCA_964570435.1 uncultured Saprospiraceae bacterium
CTAGCTTATCGCTTATAGACAGCTTTGCCTTCTACTAGTAAGTACCGAAAAAAGGAAAAAAAATGAGATTCATAATCAGTCTGATCTTCGTGATCCTAGTTTCTTGCCTTGCCAAGGGACAAGATCTAGACCTTGGGTGGTACTCTGAATCCATGAATAATGGCATAAGAATACAAAACAGCTTCCCAAAAGGTGGACACTATTTCCGCTCCACAGACGGCACTTTTAAGCACAGTATGTTGGTATTTGTCACTCGACTTGTTAATGAAACGGACGACACTGTTGAACTCTCACTTCATTTTTCTGCCAAGCCTATCGCTATTCCCAACACTTCCGATACCTACTTAAAACTACATCTGCCCCAAGATTCCATGACACTTGAAAAAATACAACTCCTCAACTACGGACTTGGCGACTGGGATAATTTTGGTCAATCTAGCAAATTTGAAAGAATCATAGAACCCGGGCAGGATTGTCTTTTCTATGTCGTAGTCGTTTTTTACCAAACAATGAATGATGAATGGCGCCGCGAACGAGGAGGTAACAGGGCGGAGTTGATTTTGCAAGATGGAATACTGTCCTATAGAATGTTACCACAGATTGAGTCGCTGCAATGCGGCTCTATCACTCCTAAAAAATGATTTTGCTACAAAGTCATCAAATTACAATGCAAATTCTTCAGACGTTCAAATAGCCATTCTTCAAACATATGCTACCTTGGTAGACGAGTTCATCTAATAAAATGCGGCGAAAAATGGTTTCAAATCATGATATGAAGCGGTGGTAGCAAGATTTTCACTCACATTTGTGCAAAAAACAATAGTTTATGAAAGTTGTAGTCTCGATATTCATCTTTCTCATTTCAATATCTCTGCATGCTCAGCAAGAAATCGCAATGATCGATTCTATCATGGAATCCAAACTGTCAGATAGTGATCCAGGGCTTTTTCTAGGCATAGTAAAAGATGGCAAAGTTATTTATGAAGGCTACAAGGGTCTAGCCAGCCTTCAACATCAAGTTAAGATCAATGAAACATCTCGGTCTAATATCGCATCTGTGGCTAAGCAATTTGTGGCACTAATGATCTTAGATTTAGACCAGCGAAAGAAGCTGAGCCTAGAAGAAGACATTAGAAAGTACCTTCCTGAGCTTTATATCAATGTAGAGGAAGAGATCAAAATCAGACACTTAATCAATCACACCAGCGGCATTAGAGACTTTTACGACTTAATGAGTATCCAACAGAAGCCTTGGTGGCGAAGAGCAGGACTAGATAATGACGATGCCATTGAACTTCTAGCAAAGCAAGAAGACCTTGCATTTGCGCCTGGTTCAAGGCGGGTGTATAGTAATTCAGGCTATATCCTTCTTTGTAAAATCATAAGTCTTGCAACAGGTGAGGACTTCCATGACTACTCCGAGAATTTTTTCAAATCATTAGGCATGGATAATACTTATTTTCTCAAAAACTACATGCTTGTCATACCAAATCTAACACTACCCTACTCTGACT
>CAZMYK010001017.1:0-1510 GCA_964570435.1 uncultured Saprospiraceae bacterium
TATTCTAAGCAAGCAATCGCCACAAGTCCTCAAAACTGGCAGGAGGTATTCATCTTATTTAAGGCCTACCTAGGTAGCCTTCCAGAGGACAAGAAACAAGTCATCTTTCTAGATGAGGTCCCATGGATGTCAACTGCCAGATCAGGGTTTATCCAATTTCTAGCTCACTTATGGAACGACTATCTCTCTAAGGAAGAACACTTTATTCTAGTAATTTGTGGGTCAGCAACATCTTGGATCACCGCCAAAATCATTAACGACAAGGGAGGCTTTCACAATAGAATAAGCAAGATCATAAGACTCCAACCTTTTACCCTTGGTGAAAGCAAACTATTTCTCGCTAGCAAACATATCCACTTAACCGAGTCAGCCCTTGCTGAAATATATATGGCACTCGGTGGTATCCCCTTCTACTTAGATCTCGTAAAGAGAGGTGAAAGCGCAAGCACAAACATTGAACGTCTGTGCTTTTCCAAGGATGGCTTACTCAATAGCGAATATGAAAACTTGTACAAGGCCCTATTTAACTATCCAGAAAATCACGAGGCCATTGTTAAAGCGCTTGCAACAGGAAAACAAACCATGACAAGGGAGGAAATTCTTAAGTCCTCAAAGGTCGAAGAAGGTGGACCATACACCCGGGCCATGAGTGACCTCATCTTATCCGGATTTATACGTGAAGAAAGACCCTTCGGAAGAAGAAAACGAGGAGCCACATTCCGTCTAGTCGATGAATACTCCGTCTTCTACCATAGATTCATCCGAAAGAATAAGAATGCGGAGGCAGGAACTTGGAGCTTAATTTCCAACTCACAATCTTACAAAATTTGGAAGGGATATGCCTTCGAAACGCTCTGCATAAGACACATATCAGAGATCAAACGGGCAATGGGCATTGCAAGTGTCTACACAGAAACCTCTAGTTTTCGAAAGGTCGGCACTAAGACTGAGGAAGGCTTCCAGATAGACATCGTCATCGATCGCAAGGACGATACCATCAATCTTTGCGAATGCAAATTCTACTCGGCCCCATTTACCATCACAAAAAAGTATGCAGAAAGCCTTCGCAAACGCCGCGAATTGTTTCGAGTAGCAAGCAAAACGAAGAAGCAGATCTTCACTACCTTCATCTCTAACTATACGCCCGTACAAAATGCCTACGCTCTTGATATAGTTGACTCCCTAGTCACCCTTTCCGACATGGTATAGCGTAGAAAAAATCCCTCCAATGCTCTACCCGGGACTCCTAAAAAAGAAAAGCCGCATCTACTAGAATGCGGCTTCCCAACTATCAATTGTAACTAACAAAACTCTAACTCACACCCTAGTTCAATAGGGCTTCTATTTTCTTTCTTAAGGTCACCTCAGAAGCCATTCCAGTGTGACTTTCTTTCACCTTGTTCCCTTCCATGAAGAACAGTGAGGGAATACTCCTGACTTGAAACTTAGCTGCAATATCTCTTTGCTCATCGACATTGATCTTAACGATCTCCACCTTGCCATCGTACTC
>CAZMYK010001018.1:0-1505 GCA_964570435.1 uncultured Saprospiraceae bacterium
AAGTACGGGCACATAGTGGTCAGGCGTAGGTGCAGCTAATTTACCATACTTATGGCTACTTGTGTAGTTGATGAGGTCTTCAAAATTCCTGGCTTCAATTTGTTTTGTCAGCCAAAGATCATATTCCTCTTCCCATCCAAAAAGGGTCAAATCATTCTTTCTAAATTTCTGGATGGCCAGACGAAGGTTGTGGATCATCGAGCCGCTTCCAATAATAAGAACTCCCTTTTCACGAAGACTTTTAAGTTGTCTCCCTAAGTCAAAATGATATTCGGGAGCAGCATTGTAGTTAATACTCATTTGGAACACAGGTACATTTCCCTCTGGAAATAGGTGCATCAGCATAGGCCATGCCCCATGGTCTAGGCCCCAATCACTCGTGGTTTGAATGCTAGGAATTATTCTAGAAACTTCTTTGGCAATTTCTGGAGCTCCATTTGCCGCATACTGCACGTCGTAGTATTCTTTTGGAAAGCCATAGTAGTCGTAAATTTGCTTTTGACTAGGAGATATGTTGACCTTGGTCTTATCATTGGTGCACCAATGCGCAGAAACCACTAAGGCACCTTTTATTTCGAAGTCTTTTTGAAGTTTCTCTCCCAAATTGTAGAGTGAATTCCAAAATGGACGTTCTTCCTTAGGCTTTACTATATCTAGTGGGCTTCCATGTGAAGTGAATAGCACGGGCATTTTTTTTCCCTGCTTCGGTAGTGAATCTGTGTAACTTTTAAAAGTGCTAAGTGATGCCATAGAAGTAAAGGCTAGTAAAGACTTAATAAATTCTTTTCGTTGCATATCCTTGAGATTGCTTATCTACTTAGGGGAAATCGGTGCTTTTCTGTTTCTTCCCCAAGCGATGAATCCGAGAATCGCTACTAGGACTAGATTCACAGGAAGTGCCTCGTATTCTCCCCTGCTAATATGAAATGCGAATGCTAAAACCATGACAATAATCAAACCTATGGCAGCGGCATTAGTCAATTTTGGTTTGATTCTCAGCAACGTAGGTAGGATCAGGCCCAAGCCACCAAGGAGCTCAGAAAGTCCTATAAATCGAATTAACATTTCCGGTGCCTCATTAACCCACGGAAGACTTACCGCAAGTTCAGAAATCGGTTGGCTTATTTTCATAAATCCCGCCATCAAAAACATGGCAGCCATTAATCCTTGGGCGATCCAAAGGCCTATATTCCATGCCTTTGACTTATTTGTATTTGTCATATCAGATGTTTGTTTATTGATTACTGTACTGTGCACTTGATTTCTAGTGTGATTTCGTCACCAACCATGAAAGTTCCGGTACTTGCACCCACTCCATAGTCCTTACGATTTAACTTAATAGATCCTACAAATTTCTTATCCTCGTAGGTGAAGGGAATTTCAATTGTCTTAGTAATTCCATGCATTTCTAGCGAGCCCACAGCGACGTAAGCTGAGCCTGCTTTTTTAATCTCAGTGGATTTAAAACAAATACTTGGATAGTTCTCAACTTCAAAAAAATCTTC
>CAZMYK010001019.1:0-1504 GCA_964570435.1 uncultured Saprospiraceae bacterium
CTTTGTTTGTAGGTGGCAGACATGACAATCTTCTTGACTAAGGCCTTTTGATCCCAATTCGATTCCATGAAGGAAATCGCCAAGTAGTCTAAAAGCTCAAGGTGGGATGGCATATTTCCTTGGTTTCCAAAATCATTTGTTGACTTAACTAGTCCGGTCCCTAAGAATTGCTGCCATATTCGATTAGCTGCCACCCTAGCTGTCAGAGGGTTCCTATCATCAAATAGCCATTGCGATAATCCAAGTCGATTTCGAGGTAGTTCATCCGCAAAAGGCAAGACCGCAGAAATTGTGTTGGGAAAAACCTCTTCTCCATAATTATCATATAATCCGCGTTCCAAGATGTAAGATTGCCTCGGAGTTTCCATCTCGCTCATGACCATGGCCTCTTGCACAGTATCTAGGGCTGAAGTTTTAGATCTTCGAATTTTATACAATTCCTTCCTATCAGCGATCGATGACCTATCTACATTCAATGCATAGTACTCTTTTAATTTTGCTAGGTCTTGCGAAGCTTCGCCTCTAATTTCGATATTACTTAGGGTCTTATCGAATACCTTAACATCGTCAACTAGGGCGTCCTTAATTCCAACACCTCTCCACCTAGCACCAACCTGTAGCCCCGGTTCCTTGTCAACGTCAAATAAGATATCCTTATATAAGTTATCATTCTTAACGACCATATCTTGCTGATTTCCATTTATATAAACCAACAGACCTGAAGCTTTGGAAGAGCCATCATAGGTCATTGCAATATCTACCCATTCTTCACGGGGAAGGTCACCTCCAACTTTTATAATTGCGTTATACGGTGCCGTGTGGGCCATGAGTGCTTCTAACTTTCGGTCCTTGAGTGTAAGGTGAAAGCCTCTATAATTATGCAAGGCAGCTCCTTCTCCTTTGTGGAAGATTACACCATTCTCTAAATCTTTAGGAAGTTTGACCCTGATTTGAATAGTAAATTCCTGGTCTTTGTTGAATACTCCAAGGTCTCCGAGATCGATCCAAGCATCTCCATTTAGTTTGACACCACCTTCTATATACTCAGGACTTGGCAGCTCATTGGTAAACATCTGCTTCATCGTTGACTTTCCTAGATTGCCATCAAATCGCAGGTGTACAAGCGGCTTATTAATTTCAGGATCAATGCTAGGATTCGAGTCCAACCACGACCGGAATCCATCTTCATCAACATCCTTGCTTTGATTTTCGAGTTTGGCATCAATGAAGCTTACGAGTTCATCGATCTTCGCATCGGTAAGCAAGACAGTTGGCACTGGCATCGCATCATTCCACGAAATCTGTCCAGCCTCATCCACATTATTGAAAAAACTAAAAAGTTCAAAGTACTCCTTCTGTGAAATTGGGTCATACTTGTGGTCGTGACACCTTGCACATTCAACAGTCAGACCCAAGAAGGCAGCACCAAAGGTATTAGCACGATCAGCAACATATTCTACCCGATATTCCTCACCAATAATTCCCCCCTCCATATTCTGCTGAT
>CAZMYK010001020.1:0-1503 GCA_964570435.1 uncultured Saprospiraceae bacterium
AAGCCGAAAACGAAAACATCCTTCTTAGAAAAGACAATGAGCTTCAGGCAACAAGGATAAGCCAGCAAAATACCCTACTATCTATTGGTGTTATCTCGGCCTTGGTCTTCCTGAGCCTTGCCACATTTCTCTATTTACAAAGAAAAAAACTCCGTTCCACGAAAAGGCAACTCGAAGCCTCCCTGGGTGAAAAAGAAACCCTGCTCAAAGAAATCCACCACCGTGTCAAAAATAATCTACAACTCGTTACTAGCCTGCTCAATATTCAGGCAGAAAAGGAAAGCCCTCAGACCATTGGTGAATTTCTAACCCAAGGCCAAAATCGAGTAAAATCCATGGCGCTAATCCATGAACAATTGTATCGTTCCGATAATGTTTCTTCTATCAACATGCAAGAGTACTTTGAAAAACTCGTAAAGAGTATCCTTGAGATTCACGGTAATCCATCCATTTCTTATGAAATTCAAACAGAAAACAATCACTTGGATATTGATAAGGCTATTCCTTTGGGACTAATAATCAATGAATTAGTGAACAATAGCCTAAAACACGCATTTACAAATAATGGAGCTGGTAATCTTCAAGTCCAAATGAAGGAAATTGCTGACCAACTTGAAGTCAACATCAAAGATGATGGAAAAGGTTTCCCTTCGGAACCCACTAAGAATTCCATTGGACTTCAATTGGTCAATATTCTTGCGAAACAGTTAAGAGGTAGATTTGAATTTCATCATCAAATAGGAACAACTGCAAGGCTTGTTTTTCCAAAAGCATAAAAATGAAAAAGACCAATATCCTGATCGTTGAAGATGAACTAGTCATCGCTTTTGACTTGCAGCGCCAATTGGAAAAGTTGGGATATGAAATTTGTGACATAAGCCCATCTGTTGCTGAGGCAAGAATTGCTTTGAAAAAACACAAACCCGATTTAGCCTTGCTGGACATACGTCTACAAGGAAAAGCTTTGGGCACGGAACTAGGAAAAGAACTAAAAATAGAAGGAACAATTCCTTTTATCTATTTGACTTCTCACTTCGACAAGGCAACCGTCGAAGAAGCAAAAAGCACTCGACCCTCTGCCTATCTCATTAAACCATTTGCAAAAGAGGATATCTACGTTGCGATTGAGGTAGCCTTGATGAACTTCGCCCACAGCAGAATAGATGAGCCACCATCTGCTAAAGCTCCTGATAAACAAGCAATTGCGCCATTGAGAATCAAGAAAGTCGTTCAATACATCCACGAGAATTTAGATCGAAAAATAACACTTCCTGAATTGGCAGGAAAGGCTGGTTGGAATATGTACTACTTCGCTCGGACCTTTAAGAAGTACCTGAATGAGTCTCCTTACCAATACATGCTTAAAGCCCGCATTGAAAAATCCAAAACACTCTTGGTCACAGAAAACCGAAACTTGGCACAGATTGCATTCAGTTTGGGCTTTGAGAATCACAGCCACTTCTCCCAGACATTTAGAAAAATAGTAGGAATAAGCCCTGATGC
>CAZMYK010001021.1:0-1503 GCA_964570435.1 uncultured Saprospiraceae bacterium
CCGTTGATCAATTCTGAAGTCAGGGTTGATAATCTACTCTTGGAAAATGAAGGTTTTAATGTGACTGCCTTTTCTGATGGGAGGCTCGCTCTCCAATACAGTGCAAAGCTAGCATCAGAAGGTATAAATGACGTCTTGCCCTCGATTTCTAGTATCGGTGAAATTCCTATTCCTGATTCTGTAAGCAGTTTTTCTCTTTCCGCCACCGGTAATTTCATCATCACCAAGGCCCTCTTTAGTGGAGACGAGATGAGATTTAGATACTCACATGATAAGAATGAGCTTATAAAAATCAAAATGCGGATCCCCGAATTAACAAAGGATGGTGCGATCTTCGAATTTGACTATGAACTAAATGCTGATGGTGACCTACCCTATACTGAATTTACCCAAATTTTCCCTCTTGAAGGCTTCGAATTCAATTCTGAAGAGAATCAACTTACCTTTAAATACGATGCCAGAAATCCTGATGGTGAAAGGATCAAATTAGCCTTTGCCGCAATGAGTTTTAATGAACTAAGGTTCAGCTACGGGGAAGGGAGCTACGTAAGAACAAGCTTTCCCGTTGAAGGAGATTCACTATCATTAGATGTGCTAAAGGGGTGGCAAAGCGGTACAGTAGAATTCGAAAAACCGGAAATAAGATTCGATATCTCTCACACCTATGGCTTCCCTATTGCAGTGAAGATCAACCAGGTCCAAGTGGAAAATACGGGCAATCTAACGGAGCTTCTAGAAAGTACCGTCCTTAATGAAGAAATTGACCTAGCATTTCCCTCCTTTGATGAAGTGGGAGAGGTTGCTAGGACTAGCATTCTTTTTGATGCCGAAAACTCTAACATTAACACAATCTTCAGTGAGAAGGTCAAGTACGTGGACTACAATATAGAAGCCATCATTAATCCTGAGGGCAGCCTTGAAACTAAGGGTTATGCTACTGATCAGAGTTTCTTTCAGATAGATGCAGAGGTTAATCTCCCATTGACGTTTAAGCTCGACGAGCTAGTCCTTGTCGACACTGTTCAAATCGACAAACTCTTCCCAGACCAGCTAAGCAGTGCTGAATTCAAGGTGGTCTCGCGGAATTCTTATCCGATCGATATGGAAGTATTTTTCGTATTTCTAGATGAAAATAATTCCGAATTGGAACGATTATTAGAAAATGAACCTTTATTGATCGAGCCCACCCAAGAGAAGACAAGATTCATTAACCTGGAATCTGAGACAATCGAGCGAATTAGATCGACAAAAAAAATAGTCCTTGTACCGAGATTCAATACCATTGGCATGGAATCGGACTTTGTAGACTTGTTATCAGACCAGTCACTTGAACTCCGTATTGGATTAAAATTCAAACTATGAGGCACCTATTTTTTCTCTTTATTCTGTCATTAAGCTTAAATGGCCAACAAGAATTTGGGACCTACTTTTTTAGCAATATCCACCAGAGTGCAGAGTTAAATCCAGCCTTCGACTCTGACCATAAAATCGTAATTGGGCTTC
>CAZMYK010001022.1:0-1502 GCA_964570435.1 uncultured Saprospiraceae bacterium
TTGAAAATAAAAAGCGTGCCTACTACAAAGAATTTCCTTTCTCCATAGAGGAGCAAATAAGAAAGCACGGTGGTGACTTTTCATATTCAGAAAGTGGCTGGGATGGATATATTCAGGTCGACGGAAGAATACTGACTGGACAGGATCCAAGCGGATCTGCTTCTGTAGCTAGAGAGTTGGTGAATCTTTTGAAAGAAAGACACCAGAATTAACAAATGTGAAATAATCTTGAAAGAATCGCAGGCTTGTGATACATTAAAAGCAATTCGCACGTTCTTTTAGTCGAAACAACTAAAATGAATACGAACTCAACTGCTCTTCTCTTTCTCTTTTTGCTCGTTTTTGTCTCATGCAAGAAGGAGGAACCTCCTGTCGTCATTAACGATGCAACAATAAGAGCTGACTTCCAAGCAATAGAAGTAAAACCTGGAGTCCAAGATATTACAATACAGGTTGGTACAAATGAGTTTTACAACTTTCGAGTTGTATTTCCTGATGTGGATCTTACCCAAGATCTTCCTCTTATTATGGCCTTCCACGGTGCTTCCGGAGGAGATCCAAATGCTCACAAGACCACAGATTGTTATTTGGAGCCAGGTTTCGAAGAACTTGGTGCCATCCTAATTCACCCTAATGCTGGGCAATTTGAGTGGTTTGATGCCATTAATCAAAACATGATAAGGAACCTACTCTTCCTAGCTAACTCATACTGGCCAGTCGATCTTGATAAGATTCTTGCAACGGGATATAGCAATGGAGGAAATATGAGTTGGCTCATGGCTGAGGTAGCCTTCGAAGCATTTTCAGCAAGTATCCCTATCGCAAGTTCATATGACATTTCTGAAAGTGATTCCACGAGCAGGAAGATGCCCATACCAATGTATGTTATTCATGGCGAGAACGATGAGCTTTTCCCGATTGCCGAAACGAAAAAGTGGGTTGACGAGTCGGTTGCAGCAGGAAGTGATATTACCTTTGTACAAGCGGATGGCCTTTCACACTACAAGCCATGTGACTACGTGCCCTACGTGAAAGAGGCAGTTCTTTGGTTGCAGGATGTTTGGAAGTAAAAGCCAGCTGTGCCTCTGGTGAAAAGTAAATTTAATTTACCTTCTCTGCCCTGATCTCATTCCTGTCTTCGAAAAATAGACTGCAAGCATTCACAAGATCCTGCTTATTTCTATGAAAGTTTAAGGTGAAATCGAAATCTGGTGAAAAGAAGGAATCTCCTTCTAAGTTGTAAAAATCTAGGTTGGGGATTCCTGCCATTTCTAGGTGGAGGTTACCTTTCAGGATTTCAAATTTCATTTCGCGGCCACTAGCTTGCTCGAAAGTGCCTAGGAATTCTAATAAGCTCTCCTCACTAAGTTCCTTTTTCGCAAGGCTTGGCCCACTCTTGTATGACTTATGTACGATTTCTGGGCCGATGCTAGGCAGGGCTGTCCTGATAATTTTATTACAAACCAAGGTCCCGTTGTCCGCATTGGTCATAATCACAAGAC